>NZ_MAEY01000016.1:0-39815 GCF_002013745.1 Mycobacterium sp. D16Q16 | reverse complement strand
TACGACTTTGTCGCACTGGGAAGTGGTTCGGTCATCGGCCGCCACAGCAGCGGCAGGGAGGAATGAGGGACATGAAGCTGGTCACCGCGATCGTCAAACCGTTCACGCTGGAAGATGTCAAGACTGGTCTGGAACAGGCCGGCATCCTCGGCATGACGGTCAGCGAGGTGCAGGGCTACGGCCGGCAGAAGGGCCACACCGAGGTGTACCGCGGCGCTGAATACTCGGTCGACTTCGTGCCGAAGGTTCGCGTCGAGGTCGTGGTGGACGACAGCGCCGTCGACAAGGTCGTCGAGGTCATCGTGACCGCCGCACGCACCGGCAAGATCGGCGACGGCAAGGTATGGGTGAGCCCGGTTGACTCGGTGGTGCGGGTGCGCACCGGCGAGCGGGGGACCGACGCTCTGTAGGGCTTGGGCCCTCTAACCGCTTAGGACGGTAATCACATGGGCGCCGCAACGGACCTCGTGGCCGCCAGGGCGCAGCTGCTCGGTGAGAGCGGCCGGCTCAACGCCGGTGCGATTCGGGAGGCGATGACCGACCTCAATGAGCTGTGGCTGACAGCCAAGGCCGCCGAGGTCGGCATTACCGACTCCAGTGGATTCGCCATCGTGGCACTCGGCGGTCTGGGTCGACGCGAGATGCTGCCGCACTCGGATCTGGATTTGGTACTCCTGCACGACGAGAACATCGCGCCGCAGACTCTCGGCGAGGTCGCCGACGGGCTGTGGTATCCGTTGTGGGACGCCAATATTCGACTCGATCACAGTGTCCGGACGGTTGCGGACACCTTGCATGTCGCCGGGCAGGAGATGTCGGCGGCGCTGTCGCTGCTCGATGCCAGGCACATCGCCGGGGACGCGCAGCTGTCCAGCCTGATGATCGGCGGAGTGCGCCAGCAATGGCGTTCGCAGATCCGGACTCGTCTCGACGAGCTGATCGAATACACGCAAGCGCGATGGCGGCGCAGCGGTGAGATCGCACACCGGGCCGAACCCGATCTGAAGTCCGGCCGCGGTGGTCTGCGTGATGTTCAGCTCTTGCGCGCGTTGGCCATTGCTCAGCTCACCGACAGTGGTCTGGCGAAGTCATTCGACGGCGCGCATTCGGTCATTCTGGATGTTCGCACCGAATTGCATCGAGTCGCCGGGCGAGAGCGCGATCAGCTGCTGGCTCAATTCGCCGACGAAATCGGTGCGGCGCTGCGCGTTGGCGATCGCTTCGACCTGGCCAGGATGCTGTCCGACGCGGCCCGCACCATCAGTTACTCGGTGGATGTCGGACTGCGCGCGGCCGCCAATGCAATTCCCCGACGGGGTATTTCAGTGCTCCGGCGCACAGTCCGACGTCCGATCGACGAAGGCGTGGTAGAGCATGCCGGAGAGGTGGTGCTGGCCCGTGACGCCCGCCCGGAACGGGACCCGTCGCTGATCTTGCGTGTGGCAGCGGCATCGGCGACCACCGGTCTGCCGATTTCCGCGTCCACGTTGGGTCGTCTTGCCGAATCCGCTCCGGAGCTTCGCGCGCCCTGGCCCCGAGAGGCGCTCAAAGATCTGCTGGTGCTGCTGGAGGCCGGTCGTCATGCGGTGGCCACCATCGAGGCGCTGGACCGAACTGGATTGTGGGGCAGGCTGTTTCCAGAATGGGGCCCGGTGCGAGACCTGCCGCCGCGCGACATCGTGCACATCTGGACCGTGGACAGGCATCTGGTCGAGACGGTCGCGCAGGCGAGCGCGTTCACCACCAGAGTCTCTCGGCCCGATCTACTGATTCTCGGTGCGCTGGTGCACGACATCGGCAAGGGCCGCGGCGGTGATCACAGTGTCGTCGGCGCTGACCTGGCCGTGCAGATTGGCACCCGACTGGGTCTGTGGCCCTCCGATGTGGAGCTGCTGTCCAAGATCGTGCGCTATCACCTGTTGCTGCCCAACACCGCGACGCGGCGTGACCTCGCCGACCCGGAAACCATTGACACCGTGGTCAACACGCTCGGCGGTGATCTCCTGCTCCTGGAGCTGCTGCAACAGCTCGCCGAGGCGGACTCGCTGGCTACCGGCCCCGGGGTGTGGGGCGATTGGAAGTCGTCGCTGATCGGGGAATTGGTGCGCAAATGCCGGATGGTGATGCGCGGTGAACAGCTTCCCGAACCCGATCCCATTGACCCGGAACTGCTTTCGTTGGCAGCCGACGGGGGAGTGCAGGTACGGCTGGTGCCCGCGGGATCGCCCCACATGTACACCGTGAGCATGATCGCGCCCGATCAGCGCGGGCTGCTCTCCAAGGCCGCCGGGGTGCTGTCGCTGAACTCCTTGCGCGTGTTCTCGGCCTCGGTGGCGAGTCATGCCGGGTCGGCCATCAACACCTTCGAGGTGTCGCCACGGTTCGGTTCACCTCCGGCGGCCGGGCTGCTGCGTCAGCAGCTGATCTCGGCTCTGGATGGCGATACCGACATCATCGCGGCACTCGACGAGCGCGAACGCGAATCCGCGCAGTTCGGAAGCGGCCTGGTCGGGGATGCGACACCTGCTGTCCCCACCAATTACGCGCCCGCGCCGCCCCGCATCCGCTGGTTCGAGCCTGCCGGGAATGCCGACCAACAGATTGTGGAGATCCGCACCTCTGACGCGCCGGGGCTGCTGGCGCGCATCACCGCGACCCTGGAGCGGCACGGCGTGGATATCGCGTGGGCCAGGGTCAACACGCTGGGTTCCTCGGTGGTCGACACATTCTGTCTGAGCACCGGGCCTGAGCAGGCGGTACTGGAGGCCGCCATCGCCTCGGTGCTACCGGCGGCGGCACCCGAGCCGAAGAGGGCGGCCAGCTAGCGCGTACAAGCGATGTGGCAGTGGTTGGCAGCGCTGCGGGTAGCGATGGCAGCAGGTCACGGGCGATCGTCGGGGCATGGCATTTCTTGAGGACCGAACGAGCGGGGCGCACCCGGCGAACGTCCACCCGCGTGTGGAGCTTGTGAAAGACGCCTTCGCCACGATGGCGGCCCTGGATCTTGACGGCTATCTGAAGTTCTTCTCGGACGATGTCGAGCACGTGCTCGCACCCGTCCCGAAGATCAAGGGCAAGGAGAACCTCAGACCTGCCTTGGCGCGGGGCTTCCAGGCGTGCGTCTCCGGACTCACCGTGTCCCCGCTCAGCGTCGTGGAACAGGGCGACGAGGTGATCAGTGACCGCATCGACATCGCCAAACTTGGCCCCCTATGGGTCCGGTTTCGGGTCAAAGCCACTATGAGATTTGTCGATGACAAAGTCGTCTTCTGGCGGGACAGCATCGACTACCCGAGCCTCATCGGGTGGAGCCTGCGCGGTCTCGCCGGCACTCTCATTCCGCGACTGCGCCCGCAACCTCCAGTCACCGGGTGACAGCGGAATCGGCGGGCGAGGTCGAGCTGATCCCGATTGCCCGCCACGACGGAGGCACAAAAGGGGCAGCCAGCTAGGCTGGTCGACGTGTTTGAATCGCTGTCTGACCGGTTGACCGATGCCCTTGCTGGCCTACGGGGCAAGGGACGTCTGTCCGACGCCGATATCGACGCGACCTGCCGGACCATCCGGCTGGCGCTGCTGGAAGCCGATGTCGCGCTGCCCGTCGTGCGCACCTTCATCGGGCGCATCAAGGAACGTGCCAAGGGAGCCGAGGTTTCCGGCGCGCTGAACCCGGCGCAGCAGGTCGTCAAGATCGTCAACGAGGAGCTGATCGGCATCCTCGGTGGGGAAACCCGTCAGCTGGCCTTCGCCAAGACCCCGCCGACCGTCGTTATGCTCGCCGGCTTGCAGGGTGCCGGTAAGACCACCCTCGCCGGCAAGCTCGCGAAATGGCTTAAGGGGCAAGGACATACCCCGCTTCTCGTGGCCTGCGACCTGCAGCGCCCCGGCGCGGTGAACCAGCTGCAGGTGGTCGGTGAGCGTGCCGGAGTCTCCGTCTACGCGCCGCATCCGGGTGCCGCACCCGGTGGGCTGGAGGTCGGCTCATTGGTCGGCGATCCGGTCGCGGTGGCCCGTGACGGTCTCGCCCATGCCAAGGCTCAGCACTTCGACGTGGTGCTCGTCGACACCGCGGGCCGTCTCGGTATCGACGCCGAACTGATGGACCAGGCGGCCCGCATCCGTGACGCCGTCGACCCCGACGAGGTGCTCTTCGTCCTCGACGCCATGATCGGTCAGGACGCGGTGAGCACCGCCGAGGCCTTCCGCGCGGGTGTCGGATTCACGGGTGTGGTCCTGACCAAGCTCGACGGCGATGCTCGCGGTGGTGCCGCGCTTTCGGTGCGTGAGATCACCGGCACCCCGATTTTGTTCGCGTCGACCGGCGAAAAGCTGGAGGACTTCGACGTCTTCCACCCCGACCGGATGGCAAGCCGCATCCTGGGCATGGGCGACCTGCTGTCCCTCATTGAGCAGGCCGAACAGCATTTCGATGCCGAACAGTCCCTGGCCGCTGCCGAGAAGATCACCTCGGGAGAGCTGACGCTCGAGGACTTTCTGGAGCAGATGCTCGCGATCCGCAAGATGGGACCCATCGGCAACTTGTTGGGCATGCTGCCCGGCGCCGGGCAGATGAAGGACGCGTTGGCCGCCGTCGACGACAAGCAGCTGGACAGGGTGCAGGCCATCATTCGCGGGATGACACCCGCCGAACGATCCGACCCGAAGATCATCAATGCCTCGCGGCGACTGCGCATCGCCAACGGTTCCGGAGTCGCAGTCTCAGAGGTCAATCAGCTTGTGGACCGCTTCTTCGAGGCGCGCAAGATGATGGCGTCGATGGCGGGCCGGATGGGTATGGGCGCCATCAGTCGCAAGAGCAACCGCAAGGGCGGCAAGAACACCAAAAAGGGCAAGAAGGGTTCACGGGGTCCCACACAGCCGAAGATCCGGGGTGGATTCCCGGGGATGCCCCCGGGGATGCCGGCCGGATTCCCCGATCTCTCCGGGATGCCGGAGGGGCTCGGCGAATTGCCGCCAGGTCTGGCCGATATCGATATCTCGAAGCTGAAGTTCCCCAAGAACTGAGCCGATGCGCGTGCACCTGCGGGGCCGAACTCTTCCGTCTGAAGAGCCGATCGATCTGTGGGTGCGTGACGGCGTCATCAGCCGCGAACCGATCGCGGGTGCCGACACCCTCTTCGACGGCGGGTGGCTGCTGCCCGGACTTGTCGACGCGCACTGTCACGTCGGTGTCGGGCCGCACGGTCCGACCTCGCTGGAAGAAGCGGTCGCGCAGGCCGAAGCCGAGCGCGAGGTGGGCGCACTGCTGTTGCGCGACGCCGGATCCCCGGTGGACACCCGCGGTTTCGACGAGCGAGAAGACCTGCCGCGCATCATCCGCGCGGGCAAGCACCTAGCCAGGCCCAAGCGCTACATCCCCGGATTGCCCATCGATATCGAGGACGAATCGCAGCTTCCGGAAGCTGTGGCCCTGCAAGCGCGTTGGGGCGATGGCTGGGTGAAGTTGGTGGGGGACTGGATCGATCGCTCCGTCGGCGACCTGGCACCACTGTGGTCGGACCAGATTCTCGAACAGGCCATTGAGGCCGCGCATGCCCAAGGTGCGCGGGTCACCGCGCACGTCTTCGGCGAGGACGCGCTGCCGGGCTTGATTCGCGCCGGGATCGACTGCATCGAGCACGGCACCGGCCTCACCGATGACACCATCGCCTTGATGGTCGAGCACGGCACCGCGCTCGTTCCGACCGTCATCAACATCGAGAACTTCCCGGGAATCGCCGACTCCGCGGCGAAGTACCCGGTCTACGCCCAACACATGCGCGACCTGTACGCGGGCCTGCATACGACCTTCGGGAACGCCTATGACGCCGGAGTACCGATCTACGCGGGCACCGATGCTGGCGGCGGGATCGCGCACGGGCGCATCTCCGATGAGGTCGCCGCGCTCACCCGCATTGGCATGGACCCCACCGATGCGCTGGGTGCGGCGTGCTGGCGCGCGCGGGATTGGCTGGGGCGGCCGGGACTTGAGCATGGCGCACCCGCCGACGTCGTCGGATATCACGAAGACCCGCGCACCGGTCCGCACGTGCTGTCGCGGCCTGATCTCGTCGTGCTGCGCGGTCAGATTCGCTAGAGTTCGGCCATGCGAACGGTGGGGGTTTTGGTGAGCATGTTGGTTCTATCAGTCGCGATTCCGGCCACTGCTCACGCCGACACCCTCTGCGGGGACTTCAACACGATGGATGACGCCGGAAAGTTGGCGGCGGTTCAGGAGGCGGCCGCGGGCGGCAATGCGGTGGCCCAGATCTCACCCAAGGACGCCGTCGCGCTGGCAATTGCCATGTGCCGGGTGCGCGTGGGCGAAACAGTGCTTCAGGTGCTCAATTCCAAGGCTTAAAGCGAACCGACGGTGACCTGACCGTCGTTGGCGAAGCCCCAGTCGAACAGGCTCGTGGCCTGATCCCAATACGTCGGCCCGCCCTCGTGCACCAGGCCGTACATCATCGACACCACAAGGCGCTTGCCGTCGCGCTCAGCGGCCACGACATAGGTCTTGCGAGCCATATCCGTGAAACCGGTCTTGCCGCCGATCACTCCCGGATAGCGGTACATCAGCTCGTTCTGATTGTGCAGCCCGCGCCCCGGGAAGGGTGCGCCCGGCTGTGCGGTGATCCCGGCGAACACCGGATTGGCCAGTGCCGCACGGAATATGACGGCTAGATCGTGGGGGCTTGATCGCATGTCCATGCCGGGTGCATCCAGACCCGACGGCGAGTCGGTGTGGGTGGATGTCGCACCCAGGGCCGCGGCCTTGGCGTTCATCTTGTCGACGGTGGCCTGTCGTCCGCCGAGCAGGTGCGCCAGGGTGTTGGCCGCATCATTGCCGGACTCCAACAGTGCCGCGTCGAGCAGCTCGCGCGCGGTGTAGGTCTGGCCCGCCTTGATGCCCACGCAGTTGCATTCGGCTTTCGCGTCCGCGGCATCGGCGACCACGGTGGCATCCAGCGGCACCTCGTCGAGAGCCACCAGGGCCAGCAGCACCTTGATGGTGCTCGCGGGGGGATGTACGGCGTAGGGGTCGCGTGCGGCAAGGATCTGACCGGAGTCCAGGTCCGCCACCAACCATGCCTGCGCCGGACCCTCCGGCGGCGGTGCCGCCGTATCGGCGCGCGCGACACCGGGGATCACGAGCATGAGGAGCAGGGCGCTGAGCACCGCGAATACTCGGAAGCGGCGAGGCCGCGGCAGGGAAGACATCGGCTCCGACACTAGCGCGGCGGGTATCGGGAACATAACCGGACTGCGGTCCGTTTATGCGGTCATGACGAATCAAGTGCAGTTTGGTTTGGACACTTTCGCCGATGTCCCTGAAGGCATGAGCAATCCGGAAGCCATCCGCGCCGTGGTCGAGGAGGGGGTGCGCGCGGACCAGGTCGGCGTTGACATCTTCGCCATCGGGGAGCATCACCGCAGCGAGTTCGTGGGGGAGTCCCCGGAGATGATGCTGGCCGCGATCGCCGCCCGTACCGAGCGGATCACCCTCGCGACCGCCGTTACGGTGCTCAGCACCGACGACCCGGTGCGCGTGTATCAGCGGTTCGCGACCCTCGACGGAATCTCCGGCGGCCGGGCCGAGGTAGTGCTCGGTCGTGGGTCGTTCACCGACTCCTTCCCGTTGTTCGGATACGACTTGAAGGACTATGAGGAACTCTTCGAGGAGAAGTTCGATCTGATGGCGAAGCTGCTGCCCGGAGATCCGGTGACATGGTCGGGGCAGCTGCGTTCCGGGCTGGACAACGTCGAGGTCTATCCCAAGACAGCCGACGGCCTGCGCGCCTGGGTCGGAGTGGGCGGCTCGCCGGATTCGGTGGTCCGTAGCGTGCGGTACCGCATTCCGATGATCCTGGCGATCATCGGCGGCAACCCCATGCGGTTCGAGCCGTACGTGGACCTCTACCGTCGGGCGCAACGCGAACTCGGTGTCACCGAGCCGATGCCGCTGGGCATTCATAGTCCGGGGCATATCGCCGAATCCGACGAGGAGGCGATCGCGCAGTACTGGCCGGGATTCAGGGAGCTGCGCACCACGATTGGGCGCGAGCGCGGCTGGCCAGCCCCGCGCTACGAGGAGTACCTGGCCGAGGTGAAGTCCGGCTCGCTATATGTCGGTTCACCCGACACCGTGGCGGCCAAGATCACCAAGACCATTCGCGGCCTCGGCGCGGACAGGTTCAGCCTGGTGTATCAGGCGTCCCAGCCGGGGCTGGGCATGCAGAACGTGGAGTTGTACGGCACCGAGGTCATCCCGCGGGTACGGGAGCTGCTGGCCCGCCACGAGATTGGAGTCGCCTAAGCGAAGTTGTAGGTAGCCAAGGCCTTTGCCACCACCTGACCGGTGGAATCGGAGACCGTCACCTCGATGTTCGATAGCCGCTTACCGCGGCGGACCACCTGGCCCACCGCGGTAAGGTCGGCGGCTTCGGCTGCGGACACGTAGTTCACGGTCAATGAAGCCGTTGAGCCACCGAACTTTTCGGGTACCGCGTCGTCGGCCCAGGCCGCGGCCATGGCGGCGGTGTCGGCGAGGGTGGCGATCGCGCCGCCGTGCACCGTGTGGCCCATGGTGGCCAGTTCAGGTTTGAACGGCATGCCCAGCACCGCGCGATCGTTGCCGATCTCGGTCAGGGCGATTCCCAGATGCTGACACAGCGGAGAGTTCGGGACGAATTGCGTGATGATTTCGGTTCGAGTGGGCATGCTCACAAGCTATGACATCCGCGTGGACCCTCGACGAAGTTTCCGACCGCCTGCAGATCCAACAGCTCCTGGTCGATTACGCGACCGCCATTGACACTCGTCAGTTCGACGACCTGGACGAGGTGTTCACGAACGACGCGTACATCGACTATCGCGCCATGGGCGGTGTCGACGGCGAGTATCCGGACGTCAAGGCATGGTTGGCGCAGGTGCTGCCGGCATTTCCGATGTACGCGCACATGCTGGGAAACGTCTCGATCCACTTCGATGACGAGGAGCGGAGCGCGGCGACCGTGCGCAGCCTGTGTTTCAACCCGATGGTGCCGGGCGGTGACACCGAACAGGTGCTTTTCCTGGGACTTTGGTATGACGATGCCGTGGTGCGGACCCGCCATGGCTGGCGGCTGACGCGTCGTGTCGAGACGAAGTGTTTCAACCGGCTGGTCTAGCAGCCACAAACCCGTCGACACGCCGTGTTTGGTGCGGGCTTCTCGGACGATGCGTCGAAAACCGTAGTTTCGGTGTGATTTGGGCTGGTAGGCCATGCTCTGGCACAATGACCCGGTCCGCGAATTGGCTAAGGCCACCAGCGGTCAGACCCACGCGAGGCAAAACCGGATCGTGCATGTCCGCACGTGTCGCCGAATTGCCGCGTGATACCTCAAGGAGAAGTTGTAGTCATGGCTGTCAAGATCAAGCTCACCCGCCTCGGGAAGATCCGCAACCCGCAGTACCGCATCCAGGTCGCCGATGCGCGCACCCGCCGTGAAGGCCGCGCCATCGAGGTGATCGGCCGGTACCACCCCAAGGAAGAGCCCAGCCTCATCGAGATCGACTCCGAGCGCGCGCAGCACTGGCTGTCCGTGGGCGCGCAGCCGACCGATCCGGTGTTGGCCCTGCTGAAGATCACCGGTGACTGGCAGAAGTTCAAGGGCCTCCCCGGCGCCGAGGGCACCCTGAAGGTCAAGGAGCCCAAGCCCAGCAAGCTGGAGCTGTTCAACGCCGCCCTGGCCGAGGCCGACGGTGCCCCCACGGGTGAGGCCATTCAGCAGAAAAAGAAGAAGGCCCCCAAGAAGGACGAGAAGGCTGAGGCCGCCGATGCCGAGGCTCCGGCCGCGGAAGCCGCCGAGGCTCCTGCCGAATCTGCTGACGCCGCAAGCGAATAGGACCTCGGATGAGTTCTGTCGTGGTCGACGCCGTCGAGCATCTGGTACGAGGAATCGTCGACAACCCCGACGATGTCCGCGTTGACCTGGTGACGAATCGTCGCGGCCGCACGGTAGAGGTTCACGTCCACCCCGACGATCTCGGAAAGGTGATCGGTCGGGGCGGGCGTACCGCCACCGCGCTGCGCACCCTGGTCGCGGGTGTGGGTGGCCGCGGCATCCGGGTCGACGTGGTGGATACAGACCGGTAGCTCCGATGGAGCTTGTGGTCGGGCGTATCGCCAAGGCGCACGGCGTCACCGGCGAATTGGCGGTAGAGATCCGCACCGACGATCCGGATGAACGTTTCGCTGCCGGTTCGGTGCTGAATGGTCGGCTGCCCCGTGGTGGCGGCAGCCGTGAGTTCGTCGTCGAATCGGTGCGTGAGCACAGCGGACGGCTGCTGATCAGATTTACCGGGATATCCGATCGTGACGCGGCAGATGCGTTGCGTGGCACCCTTTTCACGGTTGAGGCCGGTGAGCTTCCTCCCCTTCAAGATCCCGACGAGTTCTACGACCATCAGCTCGAGGGGCTTACGGTGCGGACTCAGGACGGCACCGCCATCGGGACCGTTTCCGAGGTATTGCACACCCCCGGTGGTGAGCTCCTTTCGGTGAAGCCCCCGAGCAGTGACCGGCAGGCCGAGATTCTCGTGCCGTTTGTCTCTGTCATCGTCACGTCGATCTCGCTGGCGGACAAGGTGATCGAGATCGACCCGCCAGAAGGCCTGTTGGACCTGTCGTGAGAACCCTGGCATGAAGATAGACGTCATCACGATCTTCCCGGACTATCTGCAGCCAGTACGGCAGTCCTTGCCGGGCAAGGCCATTGATGCGGGGCTGGTTGACGTCGCCGTGCACGATCTGCGGCGCTGGACACGCGACGTACACAAGTCGGTCGATGATTCGCCCTACGGCGGCGGGCCCGGCATGGTGATGAAGCCGACGGTCTGGGGTGATGCCCTGGATGAGATCTGCACACCGGAAACGCTTTTGGTGGTGCCGACGCCCGCCGGGTATCCCTTCACGCAGGAGACTGCCCGTCACTGGTCCACCGAAGACCATCTGGTGATCGCGTGTGGACGCTACGAGGGAATCGATCAGCGCGTTGCCGACGACGCCGCGACCCGGATGCGGGTGCGCGAGGTGTCGATCGGCGATTATGTGCTCAATGGCGGGGAGTCCGCGGCGCTGGTAATCATCGAGGCGGTACTGCGGCTGGTTCCCGGAGTGCTGGGCAATGCACTTTCCGCGCAAGAAGATTCACACTCTGACGGGCTTTTAGAGGGGCCGTCTTACACCAGGCCGCCGAGTTGGCGGGGGATCGATGTACCGCAGGTGCTGTTCTCTGGTGACCACGCCAAGATTGCGGCGTGGCGGGCCGAGCAGTCACGTCAGCGGACCGCGCAGCGGCGCCCGGACCTACTCGGTTTCGATTCGTCCGCCGGGGAACATGGCGGCGACGGCCTGAGTTAGCGTGTTGCGCGCCGTCGCATCGTTGGCGGTCTGCAGGGATGACACCACCACGATGAATCGCCGGTCGGGGCCCACGACCCCCGTCGAAAGATGCATCCACGCGGACCCGACACAGCACATCCAGCCCTGCTTCACCGCGACGGGCTCACCGGGAATGCCGTCCGGGATCCCGAAGCGCTGGGGATAGCCGTCGATGCCGTTGGGCGTTGAGCGGGCAAGGTCGTCCATGATGATGTTCGCGCGCTCGGGAGGCAGGCCCCCCGCGCCGGAGAGCAGCATGTCGTAGTACTGCACCAGGTCGTTAGCGGTGCTGATGGTGTTCCACCACATGCCGTCGGAGGGCACGTTGGTGGAGGCGAGCCCATATCGCGCGGCGACGCGGGTGATGATCGAGTTGCCGCCCCCGCGCTGCCAGAAGATCTCGGCGGCGCTGTCATCGGAGGACTGCAACATCCGGTCAAACGAGATGCGATCCGAGGGGGTCAGGGTGACCTCGCCCGTCGATTCCCTCATCAGCAGATCGTCGGCGATGAACAGTTTTGCCACCGAGGCGATGGCAATGGTGCTGTTGTTGCCGTTGGAGACCACGGCTCCCGAGGCGCGATCCTTGATCACCGCGGTCAGCACGGCGCCGGCGCTCTTGGCCTGGGCGGTTGCTGCGGTGGTGCGCTCGGGCAGGGTCTCGAAAGAAGGGGGACTCTCCACCGCGAAGACCGGTGCCGGTTCGGCCGGAGCGCTCACGACCGCCAGCACGGGGGTAGCTGGATCGCTGCGTACCGATGCCACACATCCCGAGGTCAGCGTGGTCACTGCGGTGAGCGTCAAGCCCACGAACAGGTGCTGGCCGCGCATCACGTAGACCCCCTCTGCGGTCAGACTCCGATTTTGTTACCGATGTGGCAGATGTTCCGGTCACGGTAGCTTACTAGTACTGTCTGGATAGTCGCTGCCCAAGGGGTGCCCGGGTGGGCGATTTCACTGGAAGGGCCCCTGTCTGGCACAATTGACTAGCTGTCTGCTGCCGCTTGGCCACAAACCAGACAGAACCAAGCAACTACTGATCGGCCGAGGTGCATACCCCGTATGCGACCCGGCCGCGCGATTGAGTCGAGAGACCAAGAGGGAAGTACACCGATGAACACGTTGGACTTTGTCGATCAGGCGTCGCTGCGCCAGGATGTGCCTGATTTCCGTCCCGGCGACACCGTCAACGTGCACGTCAAGGTGATCGAGGGCTCCAAGGAGCGCATCCAGGTCTTCAAGGGTGCCGTGCTGCGGCGCTCCGGTGGTGGCGTGAGCGCCACCTTCACCGTCCGCAAGGAGAGCTACGGCGTCGGCGTCGAGCGCACCTTCCCGGTGCACTCCCCGAACATCGACCACGTCGAGATCGTCACCCGCGGTGCGGTTCGTCGCGCCAAGCTGTACTACCTGCGCGAGCTGCGTGGCAAGAAGGCCAAGATCAAGGAGAAGCGCTGACCGAGTCGGCGCTTTCATGACAGCACCGGTGTCAGGGGAATCAGGACCGTCTGAGTCGTCCGCGCAGACCACCGCCGATACTCCCGAAGCCGAATCAGCCGCTGAGGCGTCATCCGCAGCATCGTCGAAGGACGAAGACAGCGGCTCGGGCATGCTCAAAGAGGTCGGCGTTCTGCTGCTGATCGCTCTGGTGCTCTACTGCATCACGCAGAACTTCATCGCCCGTCCGTATCTCATTCCGTCGGAGTCGATGGAGCCGACCTTGCACGGCTGCCGTGGTTGCACCGGCGACCGGATCATGGTCGACAAGGTGGTGTTCCGATTCTCGGATCCCGAGCCTGGTGATGTTGTGGTGTTCAAGGGGCCGCCCGAGTGGAACGGCAACTACCGGTCGATCCGGTCAGACAACACCGCCGTCCGATACCTGCAGAACGCCCTGTCCTTCATCGGCGTGGTACCCCCCGACGAGAACGACCTGGTGAAACGTGTCATCGCGACCGGTGGGCAGACCGTGGAATGCCGCTGGGACACGGGCCTGACGGTCGATGGCAAGAAGCTGAACGAGCCGTATCTGGATCCGGAGACCATTGGTCCCGGCAGCGACATTGATCCCACCAACGCTTGCTGGAGTTTCCAGTTCGGCCCCGTCAAAGTGCCGGAGGGCAAGCTGTGGATGATGGGGGACAACCGGACGCACAGCGGCGACTCGCGCGCGCACTGCCAGAGCCTCGAACGGGATGCCAGGCCAGGGATGGACGAGCGTCAGAGGGTCTACTGCACCGGCGATCCGAACATCGGCACGGTGCCCGTGGATAACGTCATTGGCAAGGCGCGATTTATCGCATGGCCACCCGGACGGTGGGGCGGCGTCGCATCGGTGAATCCCCAGACGTAGCCCTAGCGGTATGACTACCAGCTGGCCCCCACGCACGGTGATTCGCAAGGCATCCGGATTGCGCACCCTCGAATTGACACTCGACAGAGTGGGTTTGGGCCCGGTTGCCGGTGTTGACGAGGCGGGGCGCGGGGCCTGCGCGGGACCGTTGGTGATCGCCGCGTGCGTGCTGGGCTCAAACCAGCGGAAAAGCCTTGCCGCGCTCAATGACTCGAAGAAACTCAGTGAGAAGATGCGCGAGACATTGTTTCCCCTCATCTGCCGGTATGCCGAGGCGTATCACGTGGTGTCGGTGCCGGCCGAAGAGGTGGATCGTATTGGGGTGCACGTGGCCAACATTGAGGGAATGCGACGTGCGGTCGCGGGTCTGGGTCTCAGGCCGGGATACGTGCTGACTGACGGATTCCGGGTGCCGGGGCTGCCGGTACCCTCGCTGCCCGTGATCGGGGGTGACGCCTCGGCGGCCTGTATCGCCGCGGCCAGCGTGTTGGCAAAGGTCAGCCGCGATCGGGTGATGGTGGCCATGGATTCCGATCATCCGGGGTACGGATTCGCGGTGCACAAGGGCTACAGCACGGCCGTCCATACCGAGGCGTTGCGGCGTCTGGGACCGTCAGTTCAGCATCGACAGTCGTTCGTGAACGTGCGCAATGCGGCGCAAGGAAGTTCACAGGGGGGATAATGGAAAGTCTATGAGCGCCGAAGACCTCGAAAAGTATGAAACCGAGATGGAACTCTCGCTGTATCGCGAGTACAAGGACATCGTCGGGCAGTTCAGCTACGTGGTGGAGACCGAGCGACGGTTTTACCTGGCCAATAGCGTCGAGGTGATTCCACGGAACACCGACTCCGAGGTGTACTTCGAGCTACGGCTTTCTGACGCCTGGGTGTGGGACCTGTTCCGGCCGGCGCGCTTCGTCAAACACGTGCGCGTGATCACCTTCAAGGACGTCAACATCGAAGAGGTGGACAAGCCAGAGCTGCGCCTGCCGGAGTAAATCTCCGACAGGCGCAGCTGGGCCGTACTGCTTTACGGGATGCTGACGCAACCCACGTTGTCGACGCATCCGCCGCCGCCACCTGGGCCGCCGTGGCCTCCGCCGACGCCGGGGATGTTGCCCCCGCCGCCCTCGGGCCCGCCGCCTCCGGTCGGGCCGCCGGGGATGCTCCCGCTCCCGCCACCGGGTCCGCCGCCTCCGGTCGGGCCGCCGGGGATGGCGCCGGATCCGCCCTCAGGACCACCGCTACCGGTCGGGCCGGGCGCCGGGGTGCCGTCCGGTGCGCCGCTGGGCGCAGGAACGGTCGTCGTCGTGGTGGTTGTGGTTGTTGTGGTCGTCGCGCTGGTGCTTGTCGGGCCACTGTCGGTGCTGGTGCCGCACCCGGTCAGTGCCGCGCCAATAACGATGGCGAATCCGGCAAAAACCTTGGTGGCCTTGACTGTTGGCGTTCTCATGTGATGCTCCCGGTTAGAGGTGTGGGGCTTCTTTGATCTTGCTGTTCTCGTTGCCCAACGTCTTGCAATAGGCCAAGGCGGAGTTCCGTGCTGCCGTGGACTGCAGACCACTGGGGTCTTGTTGGTTCTCGTCCTTCAGCATCTTGATGACGGCCTCGTTCTGGGTGGCCTCGTCCTGGGTGAGGTATTCCTTGCACGTGGTGTCGCCACCCTGATTGATCACACTGGAACAGCCCGCCAGCGAGATGGCCGCGGCCAAACCGGCGGCCACCGCGAGTTTCTTCGAAATGGACGGAATCACTGGGGCCCCTTCTGTTGTGGACTGCCGGAATCTGTTGTCACTCATCGCCGGCCGCTGACGAGGCGCACGAGGAACAAGAGAATGCATGCGCCCGCCAGCGCGGTGACGAATGTCAGAACCCAGCCGAAGCCATAGGTGCCGATATCGAGCAGGTTCAGGAGGAATCCGCCTAACAGCCCGCCCACAATCCCGACCACGATGTTGAGCAGGAGCCCTTGCTGACCGTCGGTGCCCATGATCTTGCTGGCCACCCATCCGGCGATTCCGCCGATGACGATCCATCCGATCCAGCCGATGCCAAAGCCAAGGTGGGCTGCCGCAACATCAGCGGCCATAGGTGAAATCATGTGTGGTTTCCTGATTCTCGTGGGAGTTGGGGCGGGCTGCTACGGCGATCTGTGCTACTTCTCGGCGTCTTCGCGGGCCTGATGCACGGCAGCCTCGGCGCGGGCCTTTTCTGCCTCGGCTTCCTTGGCGGCTACCTCACGCTGAGCCTCGGCCTTGTCCTGCTGTGCCTGGCCTTCGCGCTCCAGCGACTCATCGTCGGTGAGCTTGCCGAAGGCCTCCTTGGCCTTGCCCTTGACGTCCTCGACGACGCCCTTGATGCCGGCCTCGATACCGCTGTCCCTGTTGTCATCGCTCATGTGTCGCTCCTTATCAGTGCGTGTGCGGTGCAACCGCTCGATGTCACCTCGTAGTGAGGCGATGAATCCACCGTAGCAAGGGTTGTGTACTACGTAAACTACCTCGTAAACAAACAGGTGCTGGCCAGGTGTTTAGCTGGCAGAGGTACCGTCGTGTGGACGGCGAAGCCGCCACGGGGACGTCGTCATGGCCCGAGCCCAGAAATGCACAGTGGGAGTGACGGACGCAGTGGAAGAGACGGAAAACCAAACAAGTGCAGGTAACCCCGAGGGTCGCCGGCCACGATCGCTGACTCGTGCCGAGATCCTCGATACCGCGATCGGGCTGGTGGACCGTGACGGGTTAGATCAGCTGACCATGCGGCGGCTGGGTGCCGCCTGCGGTGTCGAGGCGATGGCCCTGTACCGCCACGTCCACGGTCGCCAGGACCTGCTTGGCGGAATTGTCGACCACTTGGTCGAGAAACTCTACGATGACCAACTCGCCGCGCGCCGGCAGGAAGATGGTTGGCAGGACTATCTCGTCAGACTTGCGCACGGAGTGCGAGCGATTGCGATCGAGCATCCGCATCTGTTCCCGACGTTGGCGACTCGGCCGCCGGAGGCTCCGTGGGTCCGGCCGCCACTGCGGAGCATGAAGTGGATGGAGACCTTCCTGGACACACTGATCTCCTACGGTTTTGATGATCGCGGTGCAGTGACCGCCTATCGCGCGTACACCACATTCCTCCTGGGCCAGCTTCTGTTGGAGGTCTCTGCACGCGGAGTCTCGTTGAGCCCGGTCGAGGACGAGCTACCAGACAAGACTCTGCGGAGTTTGTCGAACTATCCGAACCTGCAACGGATGCAGAAGCAGCTCAGCGAGGACCACAGCGCGACAGAGTTCGAAGAGGCACTCGAATCGCTGCTCGATCGGCTCGAGGGCAACGCACCGCGTTAGGTGGTGGCGGCATCTCCTTGCTGATATCTGTCTAGACCTGACAGATATCGGCCACTGTGATCGGAATTACTCTTCAGCGGAACATCGTTCGAGTTGCGAACGTGGTGCGCGTAGCCCATTCTCTGCCGATGGGTATTTTGCTGATGCGGGCGGCGGCGATGATCGCGCCGATGATTGTCGTTGCCCTGCCAGTGGCCTCGCCAGGTGTAGCCGTGGCTGAGCCGCAGGCGCACTGTGTGCCGTCGAAGTCGAGTGGCGCCGTCTGCACCGCGCGGGACGATGTCGAGATCAAGTCGGCTCCCAACTCGAAGGACCTGCCGGGGCCCGCGTCGGGCGCGATTGGCAAGGTTGCGCCCGTGGTTCATCCGGTCAAGATGTGGAACTAGTGCGCTGACCGCGCTAGCGCAGCAGGTGCTCGACCACGCGCTGGACGTATTGCACACATTGGTCATCCGTCGAGATCGCGCTTCTCACCGCGGGCGCGCTGGCGGACGCTGACATCGCCAGCCAGACGGGTAGAACTGTTCAGGCAGTCGCGGCGCAGCGCCGGCGCCTTCGCCAGAGGCGCGCGATCCGGCTCGGGTTATACCCCACGGTCGCAGTACCCCGGACGTGAACCTCGGTAGGAATCACCCACGCCCGGGGGCTGTGGATCGATGCTGGAATGTGGATAACACTCGTCGGCGGAACATCTCGGCTGAACATGTGTCGGTACCTGTGCGGATGGTGGCGACATGACAACCAGCACACGCGCACAGATCGGTAGCCGCGGAGAGGATCTCGCCGCCGATTACCTGAGAGAAGACGGGTTCGCGATCCTCGATCGCAATTGGCGATGCCGGTACGGGGAGCTCGACATCATCGCGGCCGACGGTGAAGTGTTGGTCTTTGTCGAGGTGAAGACTCGAACGGGCCGCGCGTTCGGAACGCCTGCGGAGGCGGTGACACATACCAAGCTGCGTAGATTACGGCGGCTCGCGGGCATCTGGCTGGCTGCCCAGGACGGGTTATGGCCGTCCGTGCGTATTGATGTCATCGAAATCCGATTGGGCAGCCCTGTTCCGGAGATCACCCACATTCACGGGGTGAGCTGAGATGGCCTTGGGAAGAGCGTATTCCGTCGCGGTCAAAGCGGTAACCGGCCAGACCGTGGAGATCGAGGCCGATATCAGCGCAGGGCTTCCCGGAGTGCACCTGGTCGGACTGCCCGACGCCGCCCTGCAGGAGTCCCGTGACCGCGTGCGCGCGGCGATCACCAACTGCGGGTTCGCCTGGCCGGCATCGCGTCTCACCTTGGCTCTATCACCCGCGACGCTGCCGAAGATGGGCTCGGTGTATGACCTGGCGCTCGCCACCGCCGTGTTGTCGGCCAGTAGGGCGATCCCACCGACAAGGTTGGAAAAGACCCTGCTCCTAGGGGAGTTGGCTCTCGACGGGCGGGTGCGCCCGATCCGCGGTGTGCTCCCGGCGGTGCTGGCGGCCAAACGTGACGGGTGGCCCACCGTGGTGGTACCCAAGGCGAATCTGGGGGAGGCGGGGTTGGTCGACGGTATCGAGGTGTTGGGTGCCCAGACCCTGCGGCAACTGACGGCCTGGTTGTGCGCCGACGGTGAGTTGGATCCGGTGGTGCAGTTGGACGTGGGATGCGAGAACGATATTCCGGATATGGCAGATGTGGTCGGGCATGCCGATGCGCGATTCGCGGTCGAGGTGGCGGCGGCGGGCGCACATCACCTCATGCTGACCGGACCGCCAGGAATCGGTAAAACCATGCTGGCGCAACGCCTGCCGGGTCTGCTGCCGCCCCTGACCGATGGCGAGGCACTGGAAGTAACGGCCATCCACTCGGTCGCGGGCCTGTTGACGGCCCAGCAGCCGTTGATCACCCAACCACCATTCGTCGCGCCCCACCATACGTCGAGTGTCGCCGCGCTCGTCGGTGGTGGCTCCGGTACGGCCAAACCTGGCGCGGTAAGCCGAGCACATCGTGGCGTGCTGTTCCTCGACGAATGTGCCGAGCTCTCGACCCCTGCGCTGGAGGCGTTGCGTACGCCATTGGAGGATGGGGAGATTCGGTTGGCACGGCGTGACGGTGTTGTCACGTACCCGGCTCGATTTCAGTTGGTGCTTGCGGCAAACCCGTGCCCATGTGCGCCGGCGAATCCACGGGATTGCACGTGTCCCTCTCAGCTGCGTCGTCGGTACCTCGGCAAGTTGTCGGGACCACTTCTTGACCGGGTAGATCTTCGGGTAAGGATGCATCCGGTCAGTCAAACCGCTCTCAACGAGGCCACTGAGGGCACGGCGCTTGTGCGTGAGCGCGTGGTGCTGGCCCGCGAACGGGCAGCGCGGCGATGGTCGGAGTACGGATTTCGCGTCAACGCCGATGCTCCTGGGCCGCTGTTGCGCAAGGAGTTCCGCCCATCGCGGACGGTCATGGAGCCGCTGCGTAACGCCATGGAGCGGGGGCTCATCAGTGTTCGGGCTCTGGATCGTTGTCTACGGGTCGCGTGGACTCTCGCAGACCTCGCCGGGCGGGATCTCCCGGGCGCTGAGGATGTGAAGCTCGCGTTGACCTTCCGTGACAAGCGATGAGCGGCGACCCGGCCGACTGGGCCTACTTGTCACGCGTGACTGAGGCGCCCAGTGCGGAACTCGAGGCCATGGTGTCGGTGTTCGGCGCACATGAGACCGCCGAGCGCGTCCGGCGCTTGGACGTACCGGATCGGGTGCGGACCATCGTGCATGCCCGGCACCTCATAGACCGCAGCCGCGAGGATCTGCAGATCTTGTATCGCCTTGGCGGACGCCTGGTGACACCCGATGATCCGGAATGGCCGGGGTGGCAGTTCCAGAGTTTCGCCATGATCGACACGAAGCGGATGCCGAGTGGGCGAGCACCGCTTGCACTCTGGGTGGTCGGTGAGCATTCCCTGTCAGAGGTGACGTCCCGGGCCGCGGCACTCGTCGGTACGCGCGCCTGCACGGGCTATGGCGAACATGTGACGGCCGAACTCGCAACGGGTTTGGTGGCGCGTGACGTAGCAGTGGTCTCCGGCGGCGCGTTTGGGATCGACGGTGTCGCGCATCGAGCGGCACTGGCCTGCGAGGGCATCACGATCGCCGTGCTCGCGGGAGGTGTGGACGTACCCTATCCGGCCGGTCACTCGGGGCTGCTCTACCGAATCGCCCGCCACGGACTGGTGATCAGCGAGTACCCGCCAGGCGTGCGGCCCGCGCGATACCGATTTCTCACCCGAAATCGGTTGGTGGCAGCGCTCTCCGGCGCGACGGTGGTGGTGGAGGCGGGTATCCGCAGCGGAGCTGCCAACACCGCCGCCTGGGCGCGCGGGCTGGGCCGGCTTGTTGGTGCGGTGCCCGGCCCGATCACCTCGGTTGCGTCGGCGGGTACCCATATTGAGATAGCCGAACGCGGCGCGCGACTCATTGGCTGTGCCCAGGATGTGATCGAGTTGGCAGGTCGATTGGGCGAGTTCGCACCCGGGCTCGAAAGGCCCACCAACGTCGTCGACGAGCTCGGCGAGGACGAGAAGCGTGTCTACGAGGCACTGCCCGGTCGTGGTAGCGCCTCAATTCAACAGCTGGTCGTCGAATCGGGGTTGAGTACCTGCCGAGTGCAGGGCGCGTTGGCGATCCTGGAGCTTGAGCAGTTGGTGGAAGACGCGGGCGGTGACTGGAAGGTCGCTCGCCGTCGCCGGTTGCGGCAGGTCTGAGGCCAAGGGAGGCGCTATACCCGACTATCGAGCCCCGCGGCGACAGCGACCACCTGGCGGATGCCGTGCGGGTCGGCACTGCTCATTAAGTAGTCGTCGAAGTACTTGGTCTGTGCTATGACCTAGGCGGCCAGGCCCGCCCGCCCGCGGAGGCGAATTGACCGCATCGGAAAGCGCTTTGGCGTAGGGGTCGATGAACACGGCGTCTGGCCGCGTGCTCTCTATTGCCTTGATGCGGGCGATCCCCAGCGAAGCGCTCCATGAATGCCATCATCGACTTTGCCTGGTAGCTAGAGCGATTTGTTATGAACTGGCGCAGTCTGAACTTTTCCTGTGAATATTGGGCATATCTACTCAAGCGGGTAGTCGTAACATCCAGAAGGCGAGATAGCCTCCGCTGCTGCGTCTTTCGAACACGGGGGGTACCCGCAGTTCGGCAAGGTAGTGGGCGTTCGAGTTTGTTGCGGCGGTGGATGATTGCCAACTGATTGCGGATTGGCGTTGCGGCATCCATGGATTCCAGGCATATTGGACTCGGGTGCTTTCAATGGCTGCGACGCCCATCGGAGAGATCTGCCAGGGCTGCCACCGTCGGCTTCAGAGTCTGCAAGTCGATGAATTCGCTTCCAGCAGTGCGTGTCTCGATGTGCTATGGGAAAGTGCTCCGATCCCCTCCAGAGTCAACCTTTGGTTGAATTAACTCAACTGTGTGTTGAAGATCACAGGCATGCTATACCCCGGTAGGGTATGAAGGAAATATGAGATCTGATCCGAAGTCCGCCTGGAAGGCGCTCGAAGAGGGTAATCAGCGTTTTGTCGGCGGTTGTCCGCAGCATCCGAGCCAGAGCGTCGCGCGTCGTACCGAGCTGGCTAATGGCCAGAACCCGCAGGTGATGTTGTTTGGCTGCTCGGATAGCCGGGTGGCCGCGGAGATCATTTTCGATCAGGGCCTGGGCGACATGTTCATCGTGCGCACCGCGGGGCAGGTGATCGACTCGGCGGTGCTGGGTTCGATCGAATATGCGGTGGCGGTGTTGGGTGTGCCGCTGATCGCGATCTTGGGGCATGACTCCTGCGGCGCGGTGGGTGCCACGGTGCAGGCTCTGGACACCGGTGAGGTACCGGGCGGGCATATCAGGGATCTGGTGGTGCGGGTGATGCCCTCGATCCTGGGCGGCCGCAAAGACGGGCTGACCCGGATCGATGAGTTTGAGGCCCGCCATGTCGAGGAGACCGGCATCAAGCTGCTGCAGCGCTCGCAGGTGGTGGCCGATGCGGTCGAGGCCAAGAAGCTCGCGCTGGTGTATCTGACCTACAAACTCGCCGACGGGCGTGTCGTTTTGCACGGCCACGTCGGCGACATCGGTAAGCCCTGAGTTCGCCGGTATGAACACGAAGAGGGGTGGCGGTTCGGTGGCCGTAGAGAACAGGTCTCAGGGCGATAGGGAAATCGACAATCGCAGCGGTGATGCCGCGGCGTCCACATCTGCCGACGCGGTCATAACACGCGAAGCCGCCATCGGAGGCGAGGCCCGGCTTTCCTGGCTGCTTTCCGGGCTCGCCGGAATGGTTGGGGCAGTGGCCTTCTTGCATAGCGCGGGCTACTTCGTGACGTTTATGACCGGTAACACCGAGCGTGCCGTGCTGACGTGGTTCAAGGTCACGGACAAACAGCAAGTGGCGGGTGCGGGTCCGATTGCCGCTATCTCGATGATCGGCGCCTTCCTCTTTGGGGTCATCGTGGCGTCGTACTGCAGGCGAAAATTTTGGAAGAATCACCCGCACGGGGCGACCGTCCTGACCACGTTCGGTCTTCTCGCGGCGGCCGCCGTCGACTTCTTCCAGGACCGGGGCTTCAACGCGAATGTTGACGTACATTTCACGCCAATTCTATTGTTGGCCTTTGCGATCGGGGCCTTGAACACGTCGTTCGTTAAGAAGGGTGAAACGGCCATTCCCTTGAGCTATGTCACGGGGACGGTCGTCAAACTGGGCCAAGGTATCGAGCGGCATCTCTTTGGCAAGGGTTCTGTCTTTGAATGGCTCGGGTACGCCATGCTTTACCTGTCCTTCATTCTGGGCGCCGCCATAGGCGGCGGCATAGCCTCGCTCTATAGCGGGTCCAAGGTGATACTCACCGTCGGATTGATATGCGGTGCAACAACTCTGATCACCTTTTTCCACTCCGACCGAAAAACCATTCTCGGTTGAGTGGTGCGGCGATTCTTGCCAGTTCGGTCTGTCGATAGCCGGAACGGTTCTTCCATAAAGTTAGAGAAGAGAAAGGATGCACGTCATGGAGCCTGGATTTCAGATATACGAAGCCCGGAAAGGTCAGCCGGACAGCCCTATCGAGCGCATGAACGACCTCGCGACGGCGATGATCATCGCGGTCCTGTTCATCGCTCTGGGAATGGCCAAATTCGGACCCCTCTGGCTCATCAACTACTGAATGTCGCAGGGACACCATATTTCTTCTCGTGAGCACGCCCAGTGGCCCCTCTGAGGTGGATCAGCCGTACCACTCGAACGCCACGAATACCGCAAGCACGATCAGGATCACGTTGACGGGGGCCAGCTTCCATTCGTTGCGACGAACGTGAACACCGAAGGCCCCTGCCTGCAACACCGCGAGTCCGGCCGCGGCAAGCGGGCTCAGCACCGGGGCGATTCCCGTCGCGTGGGGGAGTACTACGCCAATTGCGCCGAGCACTTCCAGTCCGCCGATCCCCTTGACGACGGTGGGGGTGAAGTCGCTGGCCCAGGCGAGGTTGGGATTGGCCGTGATTTTCTCGTACGGCGTGACCAGTTTGAACACACCCGCGCCGAGGTGCACCACGGCGAGAATGCCGGCACAGATCCACAACCAGATAGCCATCGCGTCAGTATGCCCGGCCGTAACGGTGGTGTTCGGAGATCCCGATAAAGATCATGACCGTTGTGCGGAAGTCCTCAACGCGATTGCCGGTACGTGGGGGGATGATGGTTATGGAGGAAGGATGTGGCGGATTTCGTGACTGATGCCGGTGAGCTGACGCGGCGCCCTCGTGGCCGGCCGCGCAAAGGCGGGGAAGGAGTGTCGGCCGACGCGATCTTCACCGCGGCGCTACAGGCCTTCGCCACTCATGGGTATCAGGGCATGTCGATGCGCACCCTCAATCGCGAGCTGGGCGTGAGCCATAACCTGCTGCATCAACGGTTTTCGTCGAAGGAACAGCTCTGGTACGCCGCCATAGACTGGGGATTCCAGGCGATCGTCGACAAGGTTCTGGCAGACGACGACGAGAGCCTGAGTTCCTCCGAGCGGATCAAACGATTCATCAAGATGTTTGTGATCTTCGCCGCCGAGCACCCCGAGTTGATCCGCATCATGGACATCGAGGCGGGCCAGGACAGCGAGCGGCTGCAGCACATCTGTCAGGCCTACGTCATCCCCATGCAAGAACGGCTTGGCCCAGTCTACGAAGAGGCAGTCAAGGCGGGGGAGCTGCGCGATGTACCGCTCCAGACCAGCTTCTTTCTCATCACGTCCGGCACCGCCGCCTTGTTCAGCAGCGGAGCGCTGGCCCGTACGGTGTTCGGGGATGCGGTGTTCGATCCGGAGCAAGTGCAGGCTCACGCCGAAGCCGCCGCCGAGTTGATCGTCAGGGGCATGTTGCCGTGACGGGGGCGCCCATTCGCGGTTGTTCCTCCGTATAGTCAAGGCAATTGACATAGAGGATTCGACGCAGGAGGCGATATGGCACGCCCGCTACATGAGTTGCAGGTAGTTCGGACCGAGCAGGTGACTCCGCATATCACCCGGGTGGTGCTTGGCGGTAACGGATTTGACGGTTTCGAGGCCACCCCAGACACCGACAGCTATGCCAAGCTGATATTTCTTCCGGAGGGCCACGAAGGGCCAGGTCCACGGGATATCGACCAGGCGCGTGACATGGAGGCCACCGTCCGCACCTACACCATCCGCTCCGTGGATGCCGACCGTCGCGAGATCGCCATCGACTTCGTCGTGCACGGGGGTTCCGGTGTGGCCGGCCCGTGGGCAGCGCGCGCCATGCCCGGAGACAGGCTGTACGTCACCGACTCGCACGGCGCTTATTCGCCTGATCCAGCCGCCGACTGGCATCTACTGGCCGGTGACGAGTCGGCCATCCCGTCGATCACCGTCGCGTTGCAAGCACTGGCGGAGGGTGCCCGCGCCAAGGTGTTCATCGAGGTGGCCGGTCCGCAGGACGAGATCGCCTTCGATACCCGCGGCGATGTCGAGGTCGTCTGGGTCCACCGCGGCGCCGGTGCCGACGAGGTCGACGAGAACCTGGCGGGGGATAACGCTCCGTTGGTCCAGGCGGTGCGCTCCGCGGAGTGGCTGCCCGGGCAGGTGCAGGTGTTCATCCACGGCGAGGCTCAGACGGTGATGCACAATCTGCGGCCATACATCCGCAAGGAGCGTGCGGTAGCACCGAAATGGGCCGCCTCAATCTCGGGATATTGGCGTCGCGGCCGCACCGAGGAGACTTTCCGCGTGTGGAAACAGGAGCTGGCGGCCGCCGAAGCTACCGTGAGGGAGTGACACCGCAGCTGACCGCGATTCTCGACGAGTTCGCCGAGCATCTGGCGCTGGAGCGCGGCCGGTCAGCGCACACGCAGCGCGCCTATCGGGGGGATCTCACCTCGTTGTTCGATCACCTCGCGGCGGCCCATCCGGACGCTACTCTGGCTGACCTGTCGCTTCCTGTGCTGCGGTCATGGCTTGGCGCTCAGGCCCGGCAGGGTGCGGCACGTTCCACCGTCGCGCGGCGTACCTCGGCGGTGAAGATTTTCACGGCCTGGGCGACCCGTCGCGGACTGTTGGAGACAGATCCCGCGATTCGCTTGCAACAGCCTAAGTCTCGCCGTACGTTGCCCGCGGTGCTGCGACAAGATCAGGCCGTCGCGGCGATGGAAGCAGCCCATTCGGGCGCCGAACAAGACGATCCGATGGCATTGAGGGATCGATTGATCGTCGAGATGCTCTACGCCACGGGGATCCGCGTCAGCGAGCTGTGCGGTCTGGATATCGACGATATCGACAGGTCGCGAAAAGTATTGCGCGTCTTGGGTAAGGGCGACAAGGAGCGCACTGTGCCATTCGGCGGTCCCGCCGCCGATGCTCTGACCGCATGGCTGGACCGCGGTCGACCACATCTTGCCACCGCCGGTTCTCGCGGGGCGGTGCTCCTCGGCGCGCGTGGGCGGCGCATCGATCCGCGTCAGGTCCGCACCGTGGTGCATCAAACCATGTCTGCCGTGCCCGGTGCCCCGGATATCGGCCCGCACGGTCTGCGGCACAGCGCCGCAACGCATCTGCTCGAGGGCGGCGCGGACTTGCGTGTCGTTCAGGAGCTGCTCGGGCACTCCACGCTGGCCACCACTCAGCTCTACACCCATGTCACCGTGGCGCGCCTGCGGGCCGTCCACGATCAGGCACACCCGCGGGCGTGAGGGCGTCACGCGCCATCTCGTGGCTTTCTTCTCCATCGGCACATCCGGGTGGGATTGACGCGACTCCTCCAGCGTTGCCGTCGGTTACGGCGGGTTCGTGCCTCCAAACTCGCCTTTTCTTGCCGTGATTGCTTGCGCATCATGCGGTCCACTTCGCGCTGGTAGTAGCTCATCGATCCGCCATTACCACCGGCCGCCCACAGGGCCACCACCACCAGGAACAGAAGCACTGCGGCGAACCCGGCTCCCGTAAGCACGGCCGTTACCCGCGGTTCCCAGCGCGCGATGTGACGATGCTGAGCTGTAGTGGGCCGAGGTTCAATTCGCAACTGCGGTCATCGAGATATCTTGTGCCCAGGTCCATCTCGAGTGATGTGCGAGGCGCAACGGTCGTTGATATGTCGCAGCTGCACATGTGCGCGTCACCTGCCTCCGGTGGTCACGAGCTGACTGCGGTCAGGAACATCCGGGGACGTAGCGCTGTGCGGGATCGCGTCGCGACCTGTGGCTCGGTCGTGCACCACCACGGGCCACCAGAACCAGCGACCCAGCAGTGTTGCGATGGAGGGGATCACGAACGATCGCACGATCAATGTATCCAACAGCAGCCCCAGACCGACGGTCGTACCGAGCTGGGCGATGTTATGCGCGTATCCAGCGATCATCGCGAACATGGTGAACCCGAACACCAATCCCGCGGTGGTGACCACTCCGCCGGTGTTGGCCATCGAGCGGATGATGCCCGTCTTGATACCGGCATGCATCTCCTCGCGGAATCTGGCGACCAACAGCATGTTGTAGTCGGCGCCCACCGCGACCAGGAAGACGAATGACAGCGGGGCCACCGACCAATGCAGCGGATTGCCGATGATGTCTTGCCAGACGAATATGGCCAGGCCTAGAGCGGAAAGGTAGGACAGCGCCACGGTACCGATGACCGCCATCGCGGCAACCAGACTGCGCAGCAGGATCAACACCACGCAGAACACGAAGGCGAATGCGGCCACCACGCTGGTGATGAAGTCCTCTCGCGTGAACGCTTCGATGTTCAGAAGGGTGCCGCCCGGGCCGCCGATGCTCACCGTGCTCCCGGCCAGCGACGTGTTCTTGATCGACTGCAATGCGGTCGGAATGATCTTGGCGCTCAGGTCCATTGCTTCGCGGCTGAATCCCTCCATATCCGGAGTGACGATCATCCGTGTCACCTTGCCGTCGGTGGAGAAGAAGAACGGCATCGCGTTCTTGAAGAGCGGGTTGTCGAATGCCTGACTGGGCAGGAAGAACGACGAGCCCGGATCACCTGCCGCGAAGCTCTTGCTGAGCTCTTCGGTGAATTGCGTGATCTCGGTGACCTGGGGCACCAGGATCTGCAGTGTGCTCTGCAGCGGGGCGGTGACCGCGTTGACCTGCGCGATGAAGGCCTTCAATCCTGATAGCTGTGCACCCAATTGCGGCAATGTCTGTGCCAGGGCGCCAGTTCCGTTCACCAGATTGCCCACCAGCCCGTCGAAACGGTGCAGATCGTCGAAGAGCGAGAAGCCGGTGATTGCGGCCTGGCAATACTCGTTGTCCCGGCAGTTCGGAATTGATCCCACGAAGTCCTCGGCCGGCTTGGCGGTTTCGCGTAGCGTGTCAACCTTTTGTACGACGGCGGCCAGGCTGGTGCGCAGTTCGGTTGCACCCACCTGGATCTGGGTGGCACCCCGGGTCCCGTTCTGCAGTGCTTGCTCCAGCCCCTTGACGGTGAGCGAGAGCTGCCCGACCTGGCCGCTCAGGGCAGTGAGGTCGGTGATGCGTTGGTTGAGCAGATTGGTCATCTGGGTCAGCCGTCCACCGATGTATCCGGCTTGCGAGGTAAGTGCCCCTTGCTCCAGCGGGGCGCCGAGCGGGCGAGTAATGCCCTGCACATTGTTGATACCAGGGATGTCCAGCACGGCATTGGAGAGCTTCGCCAGTGCGATCATGTCCCCGGAGTTGCGCATGTCATGGTCCGACTCGATCAGGAAGAGGCTGGGGGCCATGATGTTTGGCGGCAGGTGGCGATCCGATGCGGCGAAACCCAGGTTCGCTGGGGAGTCGCTGGGTTGCGCGGTCTGCTCGTTAAAGCTGGGCCGGAATCCTGGGAGAACCAACAGTGCGAGCGCGAGCACGGCCATACTGCCCGCGAGTACCGGTCCCGGCCAGCGCACCACATAGGTGGCGATGCGGCGCCATCTGAGCTGCGACTTCTCTTGGCGCGGTTCGAAGAATCCGAGCCGGCTGCCCAGCGCCAGGAGTGCGGGTCCGAGGGTCAGTGCGGCAGCCAGGGTGACCACGACCGCGATGGTGCAGGGCAGCCCGGAAGTGCTGAAGATGGCCAATCGTGTGAAGACCATGCACGCGGTCGCCCCGGCGACAGTGAGTCCCGACGCAATGATGATGTGCTGGACCCCGGCCAATGCCGTGTAGTAGGCGGATTCCGGATCTTCGCCGGCGCGGCGAGCTTCCTGATATCTACCGAGGAGGAATATGCCGTAATCGATTCCGGCCCCCAGGACTATCACCGCGAGCAACGCGGACGCGAAAATTGACACCCCGATGACTTGATGTTCGCCGAGGAAGGCGACGATGGGCCGCCCCACGCCGAGCCCCGCGCCCGCGACGAGCAGTGGCATGGCGATCGTTATCGGGTTGCGGTACACCAGGAACAAGATGGCGCCAACCAAGAGGCCGCAGGAGATCAACAGCAACAGAATGGAATCGTTAATCGAGACCAGTTCGTCGTTGACAACAGCGGATGGTCCGGTCAGGTGTGCTGTAATCCCTTTGGGTGGTGGATATTCGGCGATAATGTCGCGAATGGCCTGGGTGGATTCCATGGCCAGGGCGGTACCCATGTTGCCGGAGAGGTTGATCAAGACATAGGCGGCCTTGCCGTCTGCGCTCTCGTTGGCGCGGGAGAACTGCGGGTTGGACCACAGGTCCATGGACGAGTTGACGTGCTTCTTGTCCTGGTTGATTCGGCCGAGGACCTCCGAGTAGTACCGGTGCGCATCGGCTCCCAGGGGGGCGTCGCCCTCGAGCAGTAGGTAGACGAAGTTGTTGGTTCCCGCCCCGCCGAAGTAGTTGCCCATCTTGACAATCGCCTGAACGGAGGCGGCGTCATCAGGCAGGAACGAACGGGCGTACCCCTTGATCACCGTCTCCAGCTGGGGGACAGCGAGATTGAGTGCTCCGGCGGCAGCCAGCCACAGCACGATGACGGGAAGGGAGAACCGGTACATTAGCCGGGCGAGTAGGGGTCGCCGGTTGTTTTGGATGTTCACGCCACTACCACCTGGCAGGAGACGGCCGATGAGTCGGAGGACTTTTCGTCGCGGACCTCGCCGTTGATGCTGATGCTGCAGGACATCTGTCCCGCGGTGGCCTGGGCGACCACGCCGGTGGGGATGGTGAGTTTCCCTGTGCGCAAGGTGGTTTGCCAGGGGAGGGTGCCCGATACCTCGCGCACGGTGCCGTCTATGTCGAGATAGGACGCCGCAACGGTGGCACCGATCGGCCCGTCAAGTCGATACTCGACAACCTTTTCCCGCGGCTTACCGATCGACGGCGGCTTGGCCGAATGGCCGATCGCGGGGTCAGGAATGTCGCTGAGCCGCAGATGGGCTATGTAGGCCCCGGCGATACAGAGGACCGCCGTTGATACCAGATACACCCACGTGCCACGCATTCCAGCTCCTCATTGATCCGGTTGGTGAGCGTTGACGTTAACTGGCTGATCGTTAATTTAACAGTTGGTCATATCAATATCACACCGATCGGTCTACTGTGATGCGGAGCACATGAATACGTGGCCCTGGGTGACGCGAAACTGGTAGAAGGGACAGGTGACACGGGCAGGTACCAAGGGCATGCCCCGCGCGGAGCGGGAGCAACAGATCCTGGATGCCGCATGTCAGGAGTTCGGTCGCAGTGGATACGCGGGCATGTCCCTGGCCGCGGTGGCATCGGCCGTTGGAGTGTCCAAGCCCATGGTGCTGGCGTACTTCGGGTCCAAGGAGCAGCTCTATGTCGCGTGTGTACAGCGCGCGGGAGTCATCGTGGGCGATCAGATCGAGGCGGCCATGGAGGCCGCCCCGCCCACACTGGCGTTGCCGCGAGCTGTGCTGCAGGCCGTCTTTCAAGCCCTCGCGCCGCGACCCTCGGACTGGCTGGTCATCTGGGATCAGACCCTGCCCGAAGAGAGTGAAGCACTTGCCGCGGCCCGGGTCGCCAGAACGCGGCTCGCCGCACTGGCCGGTCAAGGTGTGGCCGCGGTGGGAAGCGCGGCCACGCAGCTGCGCGACCCGCAGGACATCGGTGTACTCACCCAGGGCTGGATGGGGATGGTCGGCGCCATGATCACCTGGTGGATCCGGCACCCCGAGCAGAGTGCGGAGCAGATGGCCGAGCGCGCCAGCCGGCTGATCGCCATCATCGCCAGTGCTGGGATATCCGAGGCGGAGTCGCCGGACGGGGCCGCCACGCCACGGCCCGGTAGGCCCGTACGGGGATCCGGTTCCGGGCAGCCACTCAACGCGGCATTCGATCTTTTCGGCCGACGTTGGGCAATCCTGGCACTGTGGGAATTGCGCTCTGGATCAAAGACTTTCTCCGAATTGAGGCGGGACATGAGTGGCCCCGGGGAAGTGTCGACTGGTGTGCTCACCACGCGTCTGGAGGAGTTGACCGCCGCGCATATCGTGCGGAGCCGGGATGGGGAGTATTCGCTGACGGCGGTGGGCAAGGCGCTACTCGTTGCGTTGGCCCCGCTGGAATTGTGGGCAAGAGCCTGGTCGGTATCGGTCCGATGACTACAGTGCCAAGCATGCGCGCCGGAATTCTGGTGGCGGCTACCGCCGCCGTGTTGAGCCTCGGAATCGTGGCACCGGGAACGGCACTCGCCGACGTGTATCCGCCGTGGTGGGTGTGCATGGCCAACGGCGGTGAGATGCGCGCGTTCTACCAAGTGGTGACCGAGCAGGACGCACTCGACCGCTTTCATGACGCGGTGTCCAGGCTGTCGCAGGCCACCGGAAAACCCGCGCACGTCGATATTTGTCAGCCCGCCTGAGAGGCTCTTAGCCCCGCGTAAGCGGCTTCAGTCGCAGCGGCGTCGAGGCTAGAAGCCCCAGCGGATCCAGATAGTCCGCGGCTGACGCGGGTCCGCGTAGCGCTCCCCAGTGCAGGCAGGCCGCGCCGGGGCAGCCCGGATGCCCCGGTAGCAATGTCCCGATGAGCGAGCCCTTTGACACCCGCTGACCCGGTGTGACCAGCGGGGTGACCGGCTCGTAGGTAGTACGCAGGCCGCCCGTGTGCTCGATGGAGACCAGCGATCTACCGGCGAGCGATCCGGCGTACACCACCATTCCTGGCCCGGCTGCCACCACACGCTGGTCTGGGGTGCCGGCCATATCCACCCCGCGATGACCCCGGTTCCAGCGCTCCCGCGGCCCGTCGAAGTACCGGGTTATCGCAGCTCGGGGATGTAGCGGCCAGTCGAAACGGTCCTCCGTACCCCCGGCGGAGGCGGCCGCCATGGGGGAGGCGGCCAGCACCAGGGTGAGGATCAGTACGGGACGCCCGAACCCTCGGAACCACACGATGCCATGGTGGCCGGACGGTGGCGGTGCGGGAAAGAGCCATCTGGGCTCTGTGGATAACTGCCGGGGCTCCGGCGCGATCCTTCGGCGCGTGGCGAAAAGCACTCGTCGCAGCATGTAAACTCATGACCGCAACTCGCTGAGCGGGTTGACTTCGCGCGTCTGCACACGAGCTCGTGGCCAGCATGCCGGGCGGTCCCATCCAGGTGGGTTCCGGCATCAGCAGACGCTAGGGCCCAGGATCACCCGATCCCGGGCGGCAACCGACAACATAAAGGAATGGCTCACCATGGCCGTCGTAACAATGAAGCAGCTGCTTGACAGCGGCGCGCACTTCGGGCATCAGACCCGTCGTTGGAACCCCAAGATGAAGCGGTTCATCTTCACCGACCGCAACGGCATCTACATCATCGACTTGCAGCAGACGCTGACCTACATCGACAAGGCGTACGAGTTCGTCAAAGAGACCGTCGCCCACGGTGGTTCGGTCATGTTCGTCGGCACCAAGAAGCAGGCTCAGGAGCCCATCGCCGAAGAGGCGACCCGCGTCGGCATGCCCTACGTGAACCAGCGCTGGCTGGGCGGCATGCTCACCAACTTCTCCACCGTCCACAAGCGTCTGCAGCGCCTCAAGGAGCTGGAGTCCATGGAGCAGACCGGTGGCTTCGAGGGACGCACCAAGAAGGAAATCCTCATGCTGACGCGTGAGAAGAACAAGCTTGAGCGCAGCCTCGGCGGTATCCGCGATATGCAGAAGGTGCCTTCGGCGATCTTCGTGGTGGATACCAACAAGGAGCACCTCGCTGTTGCCGAGGCCCGCAAGCTGAACATCCCGATCATTGCGATCCTGGATACCAACTGCGATCCCGACGTCGTCGACTACCCGATCCCGGGCAACGATGACGCGATCCGCAGCGCTGCGCTGCTCACCAAGGTCGTCGCTTCCGCGATCGCCGAGGGCCTCCAGGCCCGCTCCGGCCTGGCCGGCGGCGACGAGAAGCCAGAGGCCGCCGAGCCGCTCGCCGAGTGGGAGCAGGAATTGCTTGCCTCCGCCGTCGCAGAGGTTCCGGCCGCTGAGGCTGCAGAGGCTCCTGCCGCCGAGGCCGCTGCTACCGAAACCACCGAGACCACAACCGAGGAAGGCTAAATGGCGAATTTCACTGCTGCCGATGTGAAGCGGCTCCGGGAACTGACCGGTGCCGGAATGCTCGACTGCAAGAACGCCCTGGCCGAGTCCGACGGTGATTTCGACAAGGCCGTCGAGGTGCTGCGTATCAAGGGCGCCAAGGACGTGGGCAAGCGCGCCGAGCGCGCGACTGCCGAGGGCTTGGTTGCCGCGCGTGACGGTGTGCTCGTCGAGCTGAACGCTGAGACCGACTTCGTCGCCAAGAACGCCGAATTCCAGGGGCTCGCCGACGCCATCGTCGGTGCGGCCGCGGTCGGCAAGATCGGTGATCTGGACGCCCTCAAGGCCGCGAAGGTCGAGGACGGCCGGACGGTCGAGCAGGCCATCGCTGACCTTTCCGCGAAGATCGGTGAGAAGCTGGAGCTGCGCCGGGTGGCGTACTTCGACGGCACCGTCGAGACCTACCTGCACAAGCGTGCTGCGGACCTGCCGCCCGCGGTAGGCGTGTTGGTCGAGTACACGGGATCTGGCGCCGAGGCCGCGCACGCGGTCGCACTGCAGATCGCCGCGCTCAAGGCCAAGTACCTGACGCGCGAGGACGTTCCGGCCGATGTGGTCGAGAACGAGCGTCGCATCGCCGAGGAGACCGCGAAGTCGGAAGGCAAGCCCGAGCAGGCTTTGCCCAAGATCGTCGAGGGTCGCGTCAACGGTTACTACAAGGACGTCGTGCTGCTGGATCAGGCATCGGTGTCCGATAGCAAGAAGACCGTCAAGGCGCTTCTTGACGAGGCCGGTGTCACCGTGACCCGCTTCGCGCGGTTCGAGGTTGGACAGGCCTAACTCACGTAAACAACTCGGCCCCGCCAGGATTCTTCCTGTGCGGGGCCGAGTTGTCATCGGGGCTCGATGGCCCCCGAGTCCACGCTCTGCTCGCATTGGTCGCAGGCAAGTTCAGGGGTAAACGGACGCCCGCACTCGCGATGGGTGAAGATCATCGCCGGGCCGTCTGTTGATCGGAAGTGCCGCTGCCCCCAGTCGACCGCCGTCATCACGACCGGGAAAAAGGCGAGGCCCTTTGGGGTCAGGTGATACTCGGACCAATCGGAACGTTTGGGGTGAGAGGCACGCTGCAGCACCCCCATGGTGCAAAAGCCGCGCAACCGGTCGGCGATTACGGCGGGTGGGGCGCTGAGCCGGGTTTGGAAATCGCCGAACAGCCGTGAACCGAGGAAGGCGGCGGCCACCATCGCCGACGCCCAGCGGTTGCCGAGAATGGACATGGTCTCGGGGAACAGCCCGGCTTGTCCGCGCTTGTCGGCGCCGCTGCGCCGCCGAGTCGTGCCCTCGGGTACGGACCGGAGCCACCCGCCGCTCGGGCCCCATTCGGTGATGATGTGGTCGCGGGTCACGGGCTGGTGGCAATGCGCACAGCGAAGCACGGGTGAAAAGTCCTGCCCGCAGGTGAGGTGATGCATCAACGGCATCTTCTCGGGGTGCACTGGCACCCAGGTTCGTTCCCAATGCCAGATAGATACCAATACAGGCCACAGCTCCTGGCACTGTCGGGTGGGCTGGTAGCCCGCACGTAGTGGCCGTTCCTGGTACACCTCTCGCCGGAGCAAACCGTCGTCGACGAGCTTCTGGAGCCGCTGGGTGAGCACGGCGTTGGATATCGGCAATCGCTCCGAGAAGTCGCTGAATCGCCGTGCACCCAAAAGTGATTCGCGCACGAGAAGCAGGGTCCATTCGTCGCCCAGCAGACCAACCATGCGCCCGATGGCGTTGGTGCTGACGGGCTTGAGCGTTGAGGTCAACGTGGGCCCCGGGCCTGACGCAGCTCTGCCCCCGGTACCCATGTGGAATGGGTACCGCTGCAGATTCTTTCGGGAAGCTGCAGTTTGCATACCGGGCCTTCGGTCATTCGGGAGGCCTCGAACACCAGGCAGTAGGAGGAATCGGCGTTCATGTCGGTGGTGAGTGTCACCAGGTAGCCGTCCTCTTCGGATGTGCTGCCGGGTCGCGGCGCCATGGCCGTCTCGCTGCCGAAGACGCCATCGCCGAACGAGATTCGTTCCTCCGAACCAGTGTGTAGGTCGTGGCGCACCAAACCGTCGAACAGGAACCAGCCCGGCTTGCCGGTCGCCGCGTAGGTGTACCGGTAGGGCCGGGTTTCAAAATTTCGATTCATCATGCCGAATTCGGTGTAGTTGTCGCTGAGTCGCTCCTCGGTGGTGGTGCCCGTGACCAGGTTGAATCGCCAGCGATGCAGTGTGGATTTGAACCCGTCCAGGGCCAAGTAGCGAAACGCGGCCTCCTGTAATGAGTTTGTGCCCTCGGTCGAAGGGGTCGGGTCGTTCTGGAAGAATCCGTCCAGCACGATGTCGTCACCGTCTTCGTAGGCGTTAACGAAATGCAGTGCGTAGGTCGGTGCGGCCTCGAACCAGCGGATTTGTGATGAGTCGCCACGGCGTGGGACCACCGCGAATCGGGAGGGGAGATCCGGATGGAAGACCGGCGCGTGCACACCGTGCTTCATGAGTGAGGGCTCCCAAAACAGCGGAAAGTCGTTGAGTATCACGTAGTTTTCCGTGTAGGCCATGTCGTGAGGAAGGCGCGGACCGGGCAGCGGGACATCGACGTGATGCACCAAGTTGGCGTCCTTGTCCACGACCCCGTATCGCAGGTGCGGCTCCTCCTTGCTGTAGCTGAAGAACAGCATCTCGCCGGTGATCGGATCGGTTTTCGGATGCGCCGACACCCCCCACTCGGTGGGGAACTTGCCATGCCAGGTCTCCTTGCCGACGGTCTCGGCGGTGTACGGGTCGACTTGGTACAGATCGCCGCACATGTAGAAGCTGGTCAACGCGAGGCCACGGTGTACCACCACATCGGTGCTGGAGGCGTCCTTCATGCGGCGGCGAGCGCCCCATCCGTCGTCTCGTTTTGCGGCGGTGGGCATTTCAATGAATCCAGCCCACAGTGGGCCACCAGCCGCGTTCTCGGCGGCGAAGCCATCGGTGCGCACAAACCGGTTGCGGTAGGACGCCTTGCCGCCTGCGAACTCGACGATGTGCAGCATGCCGTCCCCGTCGAACGGGTGATAGTTGGTTGCCGCGGGGTGTAGTGGGTTCTCGGTGTTGCGCAGCTGGGGCCGCCACGGACCGGTGCGGTAGGGGTGGTCGTCGTCGGCCGGAAGGGTCGAGGTCCAGGTGTTGATCAGTTCGGTGGCCATGGCTTCTCCCGCGGTTCGGCGTATGCGGCCAAGCTATGCTTGACAGAGTTACTCTGTCAATTGAATCATAAGCGGATGTCTCAGGGTATCTGGATCCTCGGCGCCTATCAGAGCGACTTCGGGCGCAATTTCACGCGCGAGGGGCTCGATTTCGCCGATCTCACCCGCGAGGTAATCGATGGCACGTTAGCTTCTGCGGGTGTGGCCGGAGGTGATGTCGGTGTGGTGCACGTAGGCAACGCGTTCGGTGAAATGTTCTCGGCTCAAGGCCATCTGGGTGCGATGCCGGCGACGGTCCATGAGGAGTTGTGGGGCATTCCGGCGGCCCGGCACGAAGCGGCGTGCGCATCCGGTAGCGTCGCGGCCCTCGCTGCGATCGCAGACTTGCGCGCCGGGTTTTATGACTCGGCGCTGGTGTTGGGACTCGAGCTGGAGAAGACGGTGCCCGGTGAGGTCGGTGCCGCACACCTGGCCGCCGCCGCGTGGACCGGGCACGAGGACGACGGCGTCACGTACATGTGGCCGCATGTTTTCTCGCGAGTCGCCGAGGAGTACGACCGGCGCTACGGAATCGACGAGGCCCATCTACGGGCCATTGCCGCCAACAACTTCGGGAACGCCCGGCGAAATCCGAACGCGCAAACCCGGGCCTGGACGTTGCCGGATCTGGAAAGCCTTGACGACGTGTCCAATCCGGTGATTGAGGGCCGCATCCGCCGTCTGGACTGTAGTCAGTTGACTGACGGTGGCGCCGGTCTGGTCCTCGTCACCGATGGGTACATGCGCGAGCGCCCGGGGGCTCGCCCGCTTGGGCGCATCGACGGCTGGGGTCACCGGACGGTAGGGCTGGGGCTGCAACAGAAATTCGAGCGCGATGCGCAATCGCCCTACGTGTTCCCACACGTTCGAATGGCTGTCACCGATGCGTTCGAACGGGCCGGGGTGACACTCGGTGCCGTGAGCGGATTCGAGGTGCATGACTGCTTCACGCCGAGTGAGTATCTCGCCATCGACCACATAGGGCTGACCGAACCGGGAGAGTCGTGGAAGGCAATCGAGAACGGGGACATCGAGATCGGTGGCCAGCTGCCTATCAACCCGAGCGGTGGACTGATCGGGTCCGGACATCCGGTGGGCGCGACCGGTATCCGGATGCTGGTCGATGCCGCTAAGCAGGTCAGCGGAACCGCCGGTGACTATCAGGTCGAGGGTGCAGACTGTTTCGGCACCCTGAATATCGGCGGCAGCACGGCGACCGCGGTCAGTTTTGTGGTCCGCGCACAATCCAGGTAGCAGGCTGTTTACCTGCGCCCGGACTGATCGCCCCGGCCTCTTGAGGGCCGTGGTGCTGGGAGGTTGCGCTAGCCTTCGGCCATGCCAGCTGTCGGGCGATATGCCAAGGGTGAGACCAAGCGCCAGGAAATCCTTGCCGCAGCGTTGACGGTCCTCGAGCGTGACGGGGAGGCCGGTGCCTCGATGCGGGTCATCGCCAGGGAGGCCAACATCAGTCTGGCCGGACTGATGCACTACTTCCCGGCCCGGGACGTGATTCTCACCGAAATACAACGCGGCGCTGATGCCACATTCGAAGAGCGGTACCGCAACTCGTCAGCAGAGATCGATCCGGGTGAGGTGCTGGCGCAGGCCATGCTGGATAAGGCGAGTAAGCCCGGTTCGGGGACGGTGTACCTGTCCTTGGCCGCCGCCGCGGCCGTCGACCCGGAGCATCCTGCCGGGGCGTACCTGCGTGACAGGTACGAGAGAATGCGCGCACGCATCGCCGACTATGTGCGGGGACGCCAGGCCGACGGCACGGTGCCCGCACATGTCGATGCCGACTTCGCCGCCACGGCGTTGATCGCCGCCGCTGACGGCATTCAGATCCAATGGATGTCGGACCCGTCCATCGACATGGGTGATCACATGCGCCGGGTCTGGGAGCAACTCCTCCGCTAAAACCATACAGTGTATGGTTTTGGTATGAAGTGGATAACCGCCGTCATGGCCTCGGCAGTCGTATTCGCGGTGGGGTTGACCGCCTGCAGTCCCCGCCAGGAAGGTGCGGGGGACGGCTCCACCTGGGACCGTGGCTTCTATTGGGGCACTGCCACCGCGGGCTACCAGGTGGAGGGGAGTGCGCCGGATAGCAATTGGCGCCGCTACGTCGACCGCACCGCGGGGATGCCCGCGATGGCCGATCAATCCAACCCTCTCGGGGGCGGTCCCGTCGACCCGTATCGGCAGGCCGACGACTTTCGGCACCGGTACGCCGAGGATATCGCCAATGCACATGCCATGGGTGTCAACACATTTCGATTCGGGCTGGAGTGGTCGCGGGTCATGCCCCAACCAGGCAAGTGGGACGAGAAGGAACTGGCGTACTACGACTCCATCGTCGCCACGCTGCGCGAGAACGGCATGACGCCGATGATCACGCTCATGCACTGGGTGTACCCGGGCTGGGTTGCCGACAGCGGCGGGTTTATGAACAACGTCGCGGCATTCGAGGACTTCGCCAAGGCGATCACCAAACGCTATGCCGGGCAAGGGGTGCTGTGGGTCAGCATCAACGAGCCACTGGCCTTCGGGGCGATGGAGGTGCGCACCGGCGCGATCAAGCCCGACCAGTTCGATGGGTTCCTGGATCGGGTCGCCGAGGCTCACCGCGCGGTGTACCGGGCCGCTCACGAGGCGGACCCCAAGGCCAAAGTGACGACCAACGAGGCCTACATCCCGCCGGATGTGTTGGCGCAGTTCGCAGGTTTCGGGGTGAAGGGTATCGAGGGATCGTTCTTCGACCGGGTCGCCGGCAGCCTGGATTATCTGGGGTTCGACTATTACACCGGCACTGCGGCAGATAATCCTGCCTCGGCACAAAGCATGGCTGCGCGCTGGGACATCAAGCTGCAGCCCGAAGACATCTACTACGTATCGCGGCACTACGCGCAGCGATACCCCGGGCTGCCGATCTACATCGTCGAGAACGGGATGGTCACCGATAACGGAAAACCGCGGGCAGACGGCGTGACGCGGTCGCAGTACCTCAACGACACCGTCTTCTGGCTGCAGCGGGCCAAGGCCGACGGCATCCCGATTATCGGGTACAACTACTGGTCGTTGGTCGATAACTACGAATGGGGAAGCTACCGGCCACGTTTCGGCCTGTACACCGTCGACGCGCTGGGCGATCCGGCGCTGAAGCGGGTGCCCACCGATGCCGTCCAGGCCTACACACAGATCACCCGGGACGCGGGCACATCACCCGGCTATCGCCCGGTGATCCCGGCGGCGAAATGCTCGACGACGGTGGGGCAGGACAGCTGTGCGCCACTTGATCCGAAGGGGCCGACGGTTCCCCTGCGCTAATCGCCGAGCAGGAAATAGCGGTCCGGATCGTCCAGGACCACCTCGGGGTTACCGTCGACGGTGATGTCGGCGCGCCCCGCGGTGGGGTCCTGGCGGAAGTGTTCGTCTTCCGCCTCAATCCACAGTCGCCAGAACTCGCGGA
>NZ_MAEY01000015.1:0-204428 GCF_002013745.1 Mycobacterium sp. D16Q16 | reverse complement strand
GACGGGTTGCCTGGTCGGTCTGCACCCAGATCAGCGAACTCAACTGGTCGGCGGCGGCCGAGCGGCCGGACCCGACGCCCTCGAGAATCAGCACCGAAGGAGGTGGGCACTGCTCCTGCGGACCGAACTCGCGGGCCTCCCAGTCGTACCGTCGATACTGGGCTGCCATGCCGTGCGTCCAGGGCGTCAGTACCTGCTCCTGGAACCGGGGCCACCATCCGAAGAACGCGTCCCAGGACGCAAAGTCATCGGTATGCAGGACCACCGTCGACGGGGTTGTCGCTGACAGTGCGGTGTGTAATCGCGCAGCAAAGGTGCTCTTACCGGCGGCGCCCCTGCCGTCGATGGCGACGACGCGCACATCCCCACACCGTGGCTGACTCTCATTGATGAGCCCGGCCAGCCACGAGAAGCTCCGCAGTCGGGCCGGTGTTGCCATGGCGCGAGCTTACTGGTGCTCGGCTAGCCTGTTGCCGTGGACTGGACTGAGCTAATCGGCAGCATGGCCGGTGTGCTATTCGTCATCCTTGCTGTCCGGCAAAATATTTGGACCTTTCCGGTGGCGATCGTCAGCTCGCTGTTCTACATCGTGGTCTTCGCGCGGCAGACCCTGTACGCCGATGCTGCCCTGCAGATCATGTTTATCGCGCTAGCCGTGCAGGGTTGGTACCTGTGGGGGAGGCGGAGCCAGGGACGGCACGGGGTAGTAGTGCGGCGGACGCCGTCGTGGGCGTGGCTGCCGTTGGCGGTGTCGCTGGTGGCCTTGGTGGCAGGACTCTATGTATTCCTGATCACCTTTACCGATTCCAATGCCCCTCAGCTTGATTCGGCAATCACTGGGCTCAGTGTCGTATCCCAATTCATGATGAACCGAAAATGGATAGAGAATTGGGCCTTGTGGATCGTCACCGACTCGTTTTCCGTGGGTGTCTATCTGTTCAAGGGCCTCAATCTCACCGCGGGCTTCTACGCCTTCCTGACCGTCATGGCCGCGGTCGGCCTGTGGAGCTGGAGAAAAGAGCTGCGGACGATGGCGGCCGCCGACTCGATATGAATAACCCGCCCCTTTCAACATATATCGGACAGGAGGGCTTGCGGCAAGGCCCCGGTCATACCGCACAATCGCAGGCTGGATATCACAGACTGAATGTCAGATGCCATGAACGAGAACGAAAACGGGGAACATCCGGTTGACGACATACGAAGAAGAACTGGAATCCGAGCGGGAGTACATCGCCGGACTCTACGAGCGGCTGGACGCCGAACGTGCCCGCGTCAGGGGGCGATACCGCAGTGCCCTGCGCGAGCCGGTCGATCAGCAGAACGGCGCCGCGATGGTCGAGCGCGATGACGAGGTGCGCGCACTGGCCCGGCAGGCACAACGCTTGGACGTCGCCGATGACGGGCTGTGCTTCGGCCGGTTGGACGCCCTCACGGGGGAGCACTCCTACGTCGGGCGCATTGGCCTTCTCGACAAGACGAACGACTATGAACCGCTGCTGATCGATTGGCGGGCTCCGGCGGCGCAGGCGTTCTACACCGCCACCGGCGCCAACCCGGAAAACACCCGCCGGCGACGTCAATTCCGGACTCGGGGACGTCACGTGGATGCCTTCGCGGACGAGCTCCTCGGGCGGCCGGACGGTGAAGACCACGACGGTGAACGCGGGAGCATGAGTGACGCGGCGCTGCTCGCCGCCGTCAACGCACCACGCGGCAACGGGATGCGCGACATCGTGGCGACCATTCAGGCCGAACAAGACCGGATCATCCGGCTTGATCATCCCGGCGTGCTGGTCATCGAGGGCGGACCCGGCACGGGCAAGACCGTTGTGGCCCTGCACCGCGTTGCCTACCTGCTGTATACCCAGCGCCAGCGGATGGAACGCCACGGCGTGTTGGTTGTGGGCCCGAATGCTGCCTTCCTGAGCCATATTTCACGGGTGCTGCCGTCGCTGGGCGAGACCAATGTGGTGTTCACGACGGCGGGAGAGCTGTTGCCGGGTCTTAAGGTCACGGCAGAGGATGGAGCGGATGCGGCGCGGCTCAAGGGCTCGTTGCAGATTCTCGACGTGCTCGCGGCGGCGGTCGCGGATCGGCAGCGGACTCCCGTGGAGCCACTGCGGATCCAGCTCACCGATGTCTCGGTGCGCATCGATGCCGATATCGCGCAGTGGGCCATCGATGAGGCGCGCGCGAGCAAGCTCCCGCACAACGAGGCACGGGCCGTCTTCACCGACGTCCTGACGTGGGCGCTCACGGAACGGGCGATCCCGCGCATCGGCAAGGGGTGGCTCACCCGTGAGGACCGCAAGGCCTGGGAGCACCTGCGTGCGGAGCTGCTGGACGAACTCGGGGATCACGAGGGATTCGCGGCTGCGCTCGAGGAGCTGTGGCCGACGCTGACACCCGAGACGCTGTTGTCGGAGCTGTACGCCTCACCAGAGCGGCTGCGCGCCGCCGGTGGTGATCCGGCGCTGGCACGCGCTGTCGGCGATGCCTGGACGGTCTCAGACGTACCCCTGCTGGACGAGCTGATCGATCTGGTGGGCCCCGACAAGGCGGCGGAAGAGGCCGCCGAGCGTGAACGCCGGGCCGAGGCCGAGTACGCCTCCGGTGTGCTGGACATGATGACCGGCCGCGAGGACATGATGGACGACGAGGACCACCTCTTCGCCACCGATCTGCTCGGTGCCGAGGACCTGGCGGAACGCTTCACCGAACGCGACACTCGCGACCTCGTCGAACGTGCGTCGGCCGACCGCGACTGGACATACGGGCACATCGTGATCGATGAGGCGCAGGAACTGTCCGAAATGGACTGGCGCGTGCTGATGCGCCGCTGCCCGAGTCGTTCGTTCACGGTGGTCGGAGATCTGGCCCAGCGCCGATCGGTGGCCGGGGCGACCTCCTGGGACGCGATCCTGGCGCCATACGTACCGGGGCGTTGGTTGTACCGGCCGTTGTCGGTGAACTATCGCACTCCTGCCGAGATCATGGCCGTCGCCTCGGCGCTGCTGGCCGAGTTCGCGCCGGGTACCCAGCCGCCCGAGTCCGTTCGTTCCTGTGGCGTCCTGCCCTGGTCCAGACATCTCGCCGAGGACGAATTGCCAAAAGCCATTGAGGAATTCACCCATGACGAGGAGTCTCGAGAGGGCACGAGTGTGGTGATCGGGCCGCCGGGCGTGCCGGGTACGGTGCCCGCCTCGGAGACCAAGGGGCTGGAGTTCGACGCCGTCCTGGTGGTGGCGCCGGAACGGATCATGGCCACTGGCCCACGAGGTGCGGCCGAGCTCTATGTGGCGCTCACCCGCGCCACCCAGCGTCTCGGGGTGCTGCACGTGGCGCCATTGCCGCAGGCGCTCGTCGGCCTCACCGAAACCACAGCCGACCCGGGCTCGGTTCGCCGGGTCGTGCCAACGAGCGTCGCCCAATAGGGCAGGATGGACACCGCCGTCGCGGCCTTCCGATGAGCCGCTTGCGTGAAGAGCGGAAGCAGCGGGCCCGATGGCTGTGCTTTGCGCACCGGCTTTCGAACCCGTACCGAGGAGGCGTGATGACTCGCGATGTGAGCCGCACCGGATATAAGCGGGTGCTGCTCAAGCTCGGCGGCGAGATGTTCGGCGGGGGAGCCGTCGGTCTTGACCCGGATGTGGTCCACCGGGTGGCCAGCCAGATTGCTGAGGTGGTCCGCAGCGGTGCCGAGGTCGCGGTCGTGATCGGCGGCGGCAACTTCTTCCGTGGCGCACAGCTGCAGCAGCGCGGTATGGAGCGGACCCGCTCGGACTACATGGGCATGCTCGGCACTGTCATGAACAGCCTTGCGCTCCAAGACTTCCTGGAAAAGGAAGGCATTGTCACGCGCGTGCAGACCGCCATCACCATGGGGCAGGTCGCCGAGCCGTACATTCCGCTGCGGGCCAGAAGGCATCTTGAGAAGGGGCGCGTCGTCATCTTCGGCGCCGGTATGGGACTGCCGTACTTCTCCACCGATACCACCGCAGCGCAGCGAGCCCTGGAGATCGGTGCCGAGGTGGTGCTGATGGCCAAGGCGGTCGACGGCATCTTCACCGATGATCCACGCGCCAATCCCGATGCCGAATTCCTGCCGGAGATCACGCATCGCGAGGTCATCGACCGTGGCCTGCAGGTCGCCGATGCCACCGCGTTCAGCCTGTGTATGGACAACCGGATGCCGATCCTGGTGTTCAACCTGCTTACCGAAGGCAATATCGCCAGGGCGGTCGCAGGTGAGAAGATCGGAACGCTGGTAACACCATGATGAGCCGCTTGCGCGAAGATCATCAAACCCGATGGGAGATCAATCGTGATTGACGAGGTTCTTCTCGATGCCGAGGAGAAGATGGAAAAGGCCGTGGCGGTCGCCCGCGATGACTTCGCGACGATTCGCACCGGGCGTGCCAATCCGAGCATGTTCCAGCGGGTAGTCATCGACTACTACGGCACGATCACGCCGATCACGCAGGTCGCCGGCATCAATGTGCCCGAGGCCCGCCTGGTGGTCATCAAGCCCTACGAGGCCAATCAGCTCAAGGCCATCGAGGAGGCCATCCGCAATTCGGACCTGGGTCTGAACCCCAGCAATGACGGCAGCATCATTCGCGTTGCGGTCCCGCAGCTCACCGAGGAACGCCGCCGCGAGCTCGTCAAGCAGGCCAAGGGCAAGGGCGAGGACGCCAAGGTGACCCTGCGCAGTATCCGGCGTAAGGCCAATGACGAGCTCAACCGGATCAAGAAGGACGGCGAGGCCGGCGAGGACGAAGTAGGCCGCGCGGAAAAGGATCTGGACAAGACCACGTCCCAGTACGTGACCCAGATCGACGAGTTGGTGAAGCACAAAGAAGGCGAGTTACTGGAGGTCTAGGGCCCCCGGTAATGACGACCATGGGAGATACCGACGCGGCTCCGGCCCCCGGCAACAGCCCTGCGCCCCCTTCCGGGGCGAAGTCCCGAGCCGGACGCAACCTGCCGGCTGCCATCGGCGTTGGCGTTGTCCTCGCCGCCATGATCATTTTCTCGCTCCTGTACCAGAAGGAGATCTGGGTCGGGATCATCTCGGTCTTCCTCGGGATCGCGATGTGGGAGGTGACCAAGCGGCTACGCCAGGCCGATATCTCGGTGCCGTTCATCCCGCTGTTCTTCGGCGGGCAGGCGATGATCTGGCTGACGTGGCCGTGGGGCACGGCCGGTGCACTGGGAGCGTTTGGCGCAACCGTCGTGGTCTGCATGATCTGGCGTCTCGTTGGACACGGCTTGAATCAGCAGCCGGTCAACTATCTGCGCGATGTCGCCATCACGGTGTTCGTCGCCGCATGGATCCCGCTGTTCGCGTCATTCGGCGCGCTGCTGGTCTACCCAGAAAACGGTGCGGAGCAGGTGTTCTGCCTGATGCTCGGTGTCACTTTCTCCGATATCGGCGGTTACGCGGCGGGCGTCTTGTTCGGCAAGCATCCGATGGCGCCCGCGATCAGCCCCAAGAAATCTTGGGAGGGCTTGGCGGGCTCACTGCTGGTGGGGACGATCGCGTCGACCCTTGCGGTGACGTTCCTGCTCGGACATCACCCGTTCGTCGGTGTCGCCCTGGGCATCATGCTCGTCATCACCGGAACGCTCGGCGACTTGGTGGAGTCCCAGGTCAAGCGCGACTTGGGTATCAAGGACATGGGCACACTGCTGCCGGGCCATGGCGGCATCATGGATCGGCTCGATTCGCTGCTACCCTCGGCCGTCGCCACCTGGATTGTGTTGACTCTCTTTATCTAGCCCGAGCGGGCACGTCGGTAGAGCTCCGTTTGATAGATGCCGCTGACGGTTGCCCCGTAAAGCACTGCCGTCGCGATCCATAACCCTCCGCACAGCCCGAGTACCCCGGACAGCACTCCATGTCCCACCGCAGCGGCCGCGAAGAGCATGCCCACTCCGGGCAACACCAGCATCAGGATGAAGAGTCGCAGGGCGAGCTGGGCAAGGATGTTCTTGGACAGCATGCGCCGCAGCGTCCTCGTGCACTCTTTGGTGGCCTCTATGGCGCCGACGTCCTTGAGGACCATTGTCGGCAGCACCTGAAACGAGACGGCGCGCCACATCAGGTCCAAGAACCGTCCGATGAACAGGACGTGGACGAGGCTGCCGACGTACAGCAGCTTCTCGTCGATGATGCCAAGACCCCACGTGACGGTGGTGTCGATGAGCACCCAGGGCAGCAGCCGGGTGCGGTAGTGGCGCGCGGCAGCCACACCGCGGGCGAAGCTCGGCGCTTCACCCTCTAGCGCGTCGTTCGCCTGCGCGACGAGAGCAGTGAGCCAGAACAACATGAGGTACATGAGGATGGCGTAGTCGACGGCCAAGGCGGCACGGACGAACTGCGGCGCGGTCTTGTCGATGTTCGGCGGTAGCAGGAGGCCCAGAGCTATCAGGACCAGGACGAACAGGGTGACGGTGACGGCGGCCGCGGCGGGGAACAGTACGAGGGTTTTATGGCGGCGCGGCAGATGTATTGACGTTCTGAATATGTCCCACGATGTCGACAGAGCGTTGGATGAAGCCACCAAGTCCCCTGATAATTCGTTACCTGTGTTACACAAGTTATCAGTGTGACGCGTGAGGTGTAAGGGAGCGTGACACGCGCCACGGGAAGCTGAGGATGACGCCGACGCTGCGTAACGACGTTTAGCGCGTTTTGAGCGCCTGGCGCAGGTCCACCCCGGCGAACGGTCCGGGCACCTGGCCGTCAACCGTGAACCGGTACAGGGCGGTCTGGAAAATCCCGGTGAGCGCGGCGCCGATGATGGACGCCGCCAGGATCCACAGCACACCGAGTGCTGCGAACACGCCAGTCACGGCACTCACATTCGCCGCGATGCCCAGGTAGATCAATCCGACTCCGGGAAGCGTCAACATGGCGGTGAAAAAGCTCAGTCCCACGATGCCGACGACGTTCTGGCCCCAGGCGTGCTTAAGGGTTTCCTTGGTCTTCTTGATGGCGTCGATGGCGCCGCGGTTCTCCAGCACGATCGTGGGCAGCACCTGGAAAGAGACCACGCGCCACGCGACGTCGAGCAATCGCCCGACGAACGGCACCCGCTCCTCGACGGCGCTGATGATCCAGGAGACGACACCGGTGATGAGAACCCAGGGCAGCAGACGACCGCCATGCTGGGCTGCCGTCGAGATACCCGCGGCGACACTCGGGTCTCCGCCCTCCAACGCGATATTCGCCTGCGAAATGAGCGCCGCTTGCCAGAAGGTCGTGACGTACATCAGCACGAAGTACCCGATGGCGAAGACTGGGTAAAAGAGCGGCGGCACCGAATCTCCGGTCGTCGCGGGCAGGAGCAGGACGCCGAGGGCCACCATCCCGATCAGCACGAGCAATGCGGTGAGCCCGGACAGAATCGGGAAAACCACGAGTTCCTTGCGGGAGCTGAGCACCTTCGCGGACGTTTTGAAAATTTGCCACGATGTGGACAGCGTACTGGCGAAGGCCATCAGATTCCCCCTGGTCATTGACAGATAGTGAGGCCCAAGATACCAGTGCACTAGCTGCTCAGCCTGGTGGCTGGTTTGATGGAAACATGTCTCGCCGCGATGTTCAGATCCGCACGCCCGACGGGCAATGCCCTGCAACGCTGCACGTTCCGGACAAGCCCGGATCCGCCGTCATCGTCTATCCCGACGCGGGTGGTGCCCGTGAGGTCATGCGGGAGATGGGGGACCGACTCGCGGCGCTCGGATACGTGGCACTGGTGCCCGATGTCTACTACCGCGAAGGCGATTGGAAAGCTTTCGATCTGGCGACGGCATTTGGAGACCCGGAAGAGCGTGGCCGTCTCTTCGCGACGATGGGGACGCTAACCCCCGCCCGGATCGATGCCGATGCGGGCGCCTTTCTGGAGTTCCTCGCTCAGCAGCCCGAGGTGACGGGTGACACGGTGGGCCTGACGGGCTACTGCATGGGAGGACGGATCTCGTTGCGGGTGGCGGCGACTCACGCGTCCAGGGTGGGTGCGGTCGCGTCATTCCACGGCGGCAATCTCGCCAACGCCGACGACCCCAACAGTCCACACCACGTCGCCGACAGGATCACTGGCGTCGTGCTGGTGGCCGCCGCGGAGGACGACGCGTCCTTCCCGCCCGAGCAAGACCAGCTGCTGGCACAGGTGCTGACCGATGCCGGGGTGCGGCACACCATCGAGACGTATCCCGCCAAACACGGGTTCGCAGTCACCGACAACGCCACCTACGACAAAGTGGCGGCCGAGCGTCACTGGCGAGCGCTCGAAGAGCTCTACGGTTCTCACCTGGGCGTCTAATGCTGTTCGAGCCGCGGCTGCGGGCCGGAATCCATGACGGCACCATCTCGGTGGCGTACCGGCGCTGGAAGCGCCCGCAGGTCAAGGTGGGCGGTCGCTACCGTGTCGGTTCGGACCGCATTCGCTCCATGACCGAATTCGACTTCATCGAGGTCGATGCCGTCGACAAGATCACCGCACGCGATATCGACGATGCCGACGCGTTGTTGGCGGGGTACCCCTCGGCCGCGCTGGCGCGAAGCGATATCGGTGCGAGCGGAGCCGACCCGCTGTACCGCTTGGCATTTCGCAAGATTGCGATGGCCGATCCACGTGCGGCGCTGGCATCATCGGCGACGCTCTCGGCCGACGATGTCGCCCACATCGACGCGAGACTGGATCGGATGGACCGTAGCGCCACGGCGGGGCCCTGGACCCGCGAGGTGCTGCGCGAGATAGCCCGACGTCCGGAGGTGCGGGCCAAAGACCTCGAATCCTGCTCGCGTTGGCCCGATTTGGCTACCTTCAAGGTGCACGTGCGCAAGCTCAAGAACTTGGGTCTGACCCTGAGTCTGCCCGTCGGCTATCGGCTCTCGCCGCGCGGTGCGGAGTATCTAGCCCGCGTACTGGACTAGCAGCTGAATTCCCGGCCACTGCCGTCGGCAGGGGTGGTCTCTTTCAGGCAGCCGAATGGCTCGATTCCGGCGTCGCTGATCCGAATGGCGGACTTTGTCTTGGTGTTCGCGCAGAACAATCCGGAAGTCTCGCTGCGACAACCGAAGTCTCCGAATGTCAGGCGGCCGCCGTAGTCGAGTGGGTTTCCGTCACCACTTTGGAAGGGGCCGGGATCGCCATGCAACCCACCCACCGTGACCTGGTGGCCATTGAAATCTGTCCATCCGCCGACCCAGTTGCCCTCGGTGCCGGCGGGCCGTTTCGGCGGATTTGTGAGATTGACCAGGCAGGACAGCGTATCCGACTCGATATTGCTCGTCATGCATCGTGTTTTGCCCGACGGAGTCCTGAACGCGACGTTGTCACCGAGATCGGTCTTTTGCCCGTCCTGGCTGGTGGCCGAGTGGAAGTTGGCGACATCCGCCGGCGCTCCCTTGGAAATCCACTGCGCCACTGCGTCATACGGCGCACCCGCGACGGGCTCGGGTAGTTCGATGGGAGTCGTCGTAGTGGTCGAGGTGGGGGCCTTGCTTGTGATGCTGCTTGATGGCGGCGTACTGGATGAGGGCGTGGTCGGCGAGACCGATGCCCCCTTCGAGCATCCGGTGACAAGGAGCAGTGCTCCCAGCATGGTCAGACCACCGAGTAACAGGGCACGCATGCAGCCAGGCTAGCTGGCCACCACCGGCTGACGGGTAGGCGCGGCGGCTGCCGCCTCGATTGCGGGGTTCCCGTGAGCCTTGGATGGCCGGCTTGCCCGCGCGTTCAGCCAGCAGGCGAGTGCGCCGATCACCAGGCCGATTCCCATGCCGATATCCACCCGCTGGCCCAGCAGGATCCAGGACAACAGTCCCGCCACCGCGGGAATGACACAGAACAGCATGGCCACCGCCGCTGCACCGAACTTGCTGACCGACCGAACATAGAGCGAGGTGCACAGGGTGGCGTTGAACAGCACCACCGCCGCGACAGCTCCCGCGGCCTTCCAGGGGTCGTGCACGGCACTGGGTGTCAGTAGTGCCAGCGCCCCAGCGGGCAGTAGGCCGGCCAGATTCTGGATGGCACTGTTGACCCGGAAGTCGACGTCGGCACAGAAGCGCTGCTGATACACCCCGCCGGCGGCCAGGCCCAACAACGCGACCAGAAGCAGCACCAGCACGGTGTCGATACCGCCCGTGGCGAGCAGTCGAGGGGCACATGCGGCCAATACGGCCAGCACTCCCAGGCCCAGGGCAACAATCCGCCAGCCATTGAGGCGTTCACTCAGGAACAGGGCGGCCAACACGGCGGTGACCACCGGATTCATGGAGATGACGACGGCGCCGAGGACGGCAGGAGCCCCGTGCTCGAGCGCTTCGTACAGCGCGCAGAACTGCACGGCCTGCATCAGCAGCCCGGCGACGATGACGTGGCCGAGCTTGCGGCCCGTCGGCCAGGCGACCTTCGCGAAGAACGCCCAGGTGGCAAGGATTGCTCCGGCGAGGGCGAACCGGGCCACCAGGACCAGCATGGGCGTCATGGCCGATACGGAGAGCGCGCCAATCGGGTACCCGAGCGCGTACAGAAACGTCAGTGCGACCGCGTAGGACGCCGGCATCTTCTGCATGGCAGCCATCGTCGCCGGTCCGGACGGCTGATGTCCAACGATAATTACTGATCAGAATCAATCAGCAATTGTGATCGATTGATATTCAACGTGCCTGCCAGGCTGATGCTAGACGCGTGGACGAGGAAATATTGATCAAATATTGTGATCGGACTACGGTGGCGACATGGCGAGTTCGACACTCGATATCGCGCCGCTGCGGTCGCTGGTCGCGGTCGCCGATTGCGGGGGATTCCATCGGGCCGCGGCCGTGCTGCATCTGACCCAATCCGCGGTGAGCCAACATGTACGCAAGCTGGAGACCGCGGTCGGCGAGCCGGTGGTCCGGCGCTCGGGGCGCGGTGTGGTGTTCACCGATAAGGGCGCGCAGCTGCTGGCGCATGCCCGCCGCATCCTCGCCGCGCACGATGCCGCGGTAGACGATCTAATAGCCGGTCAGGAGCGCACGGTGATTCTCGGGGTCACCGAGCATGGCGCGGACCTGATACTGCCGAGCATCACCACGGCACTGCGTAGTCACCTCCCGGACTGGTCGGTGCGTGTGCGGTTCGACCGCAACGTCTACCTCGCCGAATCCGTCGACCGGGGAAGTATGGACCTGGCCGTCATTCTCGATGGGTCAGGCCTGGATCGTGCCAATGCGGTGGGCACGGTGCGCTTGCAGTGGGTGGCGGCGCGTGGCTACAAGGCGAGTTCCGCTGAGCCCTTGCCGGTCATGACCTTCACCGAACCCTGTACCTTGCGCGCCCCCATGTTCAGTGCGCTGCACACTCTGGGCCGTCCGTACCAGATTGTCGGCGAATCACCGGATTTGTCGGGGCTGTACGCGGGTCTGCGGTCGGGTCTGGGGATGGCGTTGCTGCCCATCATCGGGTGGCTGCCCGACGGCATCGCTCCGGTGGAGGCCATGCCCGCGGCGAACCTGGCGACACTCTCGGTCGTCGGCCGCCGCGGGCTCGACCCCGCCGTGTTTTCAGCCGTGGAAGGTGCTGCGCGCGAGGCTCTTTCGGGAGAATCCGCGGCTATCGCCTAGGTCGTTACCCGGCTGGCTTACGCTCAGCACGCAGCACCGTATCGGCGATATCGAACTCTTCGTCGTCCCGCGTGAAGGTGCGATTGCGTGACTCGGCGACAAGGACATTCCACTGGTCCGGGTCGAGGGCGTCGGCGATGTCCTCCGCGGTGAAATACCAGTCGGGCAGGTCCGGCCGCCCGATCGCCGCCTGCATGTCCGAGGCATGGTGCCCGACAATCAACAAGGTTCCCCCCGGGGCCACTGCTGTGGCCAGCGCCGTGAACACCGGCTCACGAAGCTTTGTCGGCAGGTGCATGAAATGTGATGTCACCAAATCAAATCGACGACTCGGCTGCCATGTGGTCAGGTCGGCTTGCATCCAGGTGATCCTGGTGGCAAGTTCGGGGTCTGCCCGGGTGGCATTGTCGGCGGCGCGGCGCAAGGCGGTCTCCGCGAAATCCATTCCGGTGACTTGCCAACCCTTCTGGGCGAGCCAGATCGCGTCACCGCCCTCGCCGCAGCCGGCATCCAGCGCGGTACGTGGCGGCAAGGTCGAAATCTCTTGTACCAGTTGTGGGTTGGCATTGCCACTCCATAACGCGTCGTGCGACCGGTAGAACTCATCCCACGATTTCTCGTCGGACGGCGGATTGTGGTGATCACACATGTTGTAACTCCTGGGCGTCGGCGACCGCGAGGTCGGCGTTGATGGTTGCGGCGACCTCGGTTCCGGCCGCAGCCGAGGTGATGACTTGCGCCTTGATGTCGGTGACGTTCCCGGCGGCGTAGATTCCCGGCACAGTGGTGGCACCCCTGGTGACCGGCAGATACGTCCCCAACAGGTGGTTTCCGAGTCGCATCTCCTGCGCCGTCAGCCCTGTCGGCGTAAGCATGTCGATGCGTGCCGACACCATCGTCGCGACGACTAGCGCCTCACATGGAACCGTGGCTCCGGTTTCCAGCTCTACCCCGGTGAGTGCGTCGTCGGTGATCCGCAGCCGTGTCACCGGTCCGTCCACGACGCCGATGTCCCGGCGGGCCAGCTGCGCGGCGTCGTCAGGCGAAAGCGGAAAATCGTTGTGCCGCAGTAGCACGACGTTATCGCTGAGCTGGCGGAAGATGAGGGCGTGGTGCACCGCCAGGGGGCCGGTGCCCAGTACGACGATGGCGCGATCGCGCACCTCCCAGCCGTGGCAGTAAGCACAGTGCAGGACGTCGCGGCCCCAGCGCTCCGCCAGTCCCTCGACGTCGGGCAGTTCATCCACCGCTCCCGTGGCCACCAGGACCCGGCGGGCGTGGACCGTCGAGGTCGTGTTGTCCGGTAAATCCACTGCCACGTCGAAATGGTTGTCCGCGTGGGATACCGAGGTGACGCGTGCGTCGCGGAAGGTCGCGCCGTATTGCTCGGCTTCACCGCGCCCGATGCTGAACAGCTCGGCCGGGGGTGTCGACTCGCGTCCGAGGTAGTTGTGAACCCGATCCGCTGGCGCGTTACGCGGGTGGTGATCGTCGATCACGACGACCGACCGCCGCGACCGGGCGAGAGTGATGGCCGCCGACAGGCCCGCGGCACCGCCACCGATGATGGCTACATCCCAGAGTGTCTTCATGGCACCACTATTGGGGCGAATCTGCGAAAAGCGCAAGCTTTCTTGCCAAAGTGGCAATTTCGTTGTCACTATGGTCGGTGTGGACGATCAGAATCAGCGGTTGGAGGCCGTGCTCGATGCCCTGGGGCCGCGGCTGCGGGCCTTGCGCCTGCACCGTCAGGTCACTCTGGCGCAGTTGTCCGAGACGACGGGTATCTCCGAAAGCACGTTGTCTCGTCTGGAGTCCGGTCAGCGCCGACCCACCCTGGAGCTTCTTCTGCTCCTTGCCGAGGCGCACCAGGTGCCGCTCGACGAGCTGGTGAACGCGCCCGCCACGGGGGATCCGCGAATACACCCCAAACCGTTCACCCGACACGGATCGGTGTACCTGCCGCTGACACGCCGGCCCGGCGGGGTGCAGTGCTATAAGCAGATCATCCCGCCGCGTTCGCCGAAGGGGGAGCCCAACCTGAAGGTTCACGACGGCTACGAGTGGATGTATGTGCTGTCCGGGAAGGTCCGCCTGTTGCTCGGCGAGCTGGACCTGATCCTGCCTGCTGGTGAGGCCGCCGAGTTCGATACGCACATCCCGCATTGGTTCGGCAATCCGACCGATAAGCCCGTCGAGGTGTTGCATATTTTCGGCCCGCAGGGGGAGCGCATGCATGTGCGGGCACGTTCTAGTTCGGGGAACTAGCGCGGGCCTGGGATACTGAGTCGGTTATGTCTGCCGACAAAGGATCCCTGCCTCTGGTGTTCGACGCTCCGCGTCGGGCCATGCCGCCGCGTCACCTGGCCGATATGACCGCCGCCGATTGTCGTGACGCTGTGTTGGCCCTGGGGCTTCCGGCGTTTCGCGCCAAGCAGCTCGCGAACCAGTACTACGGACGGCTGGTGGGCGATCCTGCGGCGATGACGGACCTGCCTGCGGGTGCGCGCGATGGTGTGGGTGAGGCACTGTTTCCCCGACTGCTCAACCCGCTGCGCCAGGTGGCCTGCGATTCCGGCGACACCCGAAAGACCTTGTGGCGCTTACACGACGGCAGCACCGTCGAGTCAGTGCTCATGCGCTACTCCGACCGCAACACGCTGTGTATCTCCTCTCAGGCCGGGTGCGGTATGGCCTGCCCGTTCTGTGCCACCGGTCAGGGCGGATTGACGCGCAACCTGTCGGCCGCCGAGATTCTGGAACAGGTGCGTGACGCTGCGGCAGCATTGCGCGACGGCGAGCTGCCGGGCGGGCCCGGCCGGCTGTCGAACATCGTCTTCATGGGTATGGGTGAGCCCTTGGCGAACTACAACCGGGTGCTCACGGTGCTGCGCAAGATCACCGCGCCGCCCCCCGAGGGATTCGGCATATCGCAGCGCGGTGTCACGGTGTCAACCGTGGGGCTGGCGCCGGCCATTCGCAAACTTGCCGACGAGGGGTTGGGGGTCACACTCGCAGTTTCGCTGCACTGCCCCGATGACGAGCTGCGCGACACCCTGGTGCCGGTCAACACCCGGTGGGCGATCGGTGAGGTGCTCGATGCCGCGCGCTACTACGCCGATGTCACCGGCCGGCGAGTGTCCATCGAATACGCGCTCATCCGCGATGTGAACGACCAGCCCTGGCGTGCCGACCTACTTGGCAAGAAGCTGCGAAAAGCCTTGGGCCAGTTAGTTCATGTCAATCTGATTCCGCTGAACCCGACGCCGGGCAGCCAATGGGACGCCAGCCCAAAGCCTGTCGAGCGGGAGTTTGTGCGACGCGTACGCGAGCAGGGAGTCTCCTGCACGGTGCGTGATACCCGGGGCCGGGAGATTGCCGCGGCATGCGGCCAACTGGCGGCGTCCGAGCGTTAGCTAGCGGATGCGGCCGGAACGGCGGCCGAGGTAGTCGTTCACGGTGAAGGCCAGGACGATGATGGCGAAACCGACACAGAAGATGTCCTCAACCTTGCCGACGTGATTGCCCTTAAGTAGCAGCAGTAAGAAGGCCACGATGGCAAGGCCGAGGATGTGGAAGATCCGGGGGTTCTGGCCCGAGAGCCCGCGCCCGAACGCTGCGGACGGCACGTCCTCGACGTCGACTCCGTCGTGCTTGACAACCTCAGTCGTGGCCACCGCCAGCCCTCCAATCTCAGACGTCTACTACAGCCCATAGTCTGCCACGTCCACCCGCTCCCGGGTGAAGGCGGCACCCCTGCCCGGCGGGAAGTCTCGGGAAGTGACACTTGATATGACACTGAAATGGTGTCACCATGACACCATGGATTTGCAACCGTATGTCGACACGGTGCGTCAGGAACTCGCGGTGGCCGCTCGAGCCGGAGGGCCGGAGGCGGAGGAGCTCGCGGATCGATTGACCGCTCCGTTGGAATCGGCGTTCCGGCTGGCCCTGCTGGACGCGCTGTCGGCGGCGGCCGAGCAGATCACCCGAGAGCTCGCACCTGCGTCCGTCGATCTGCGGTTGCGTGGCCGCGAGCCGGAGTTCGTGGTGAGCCGGCCGGTGGATCAACAGGAGGCTGAACCCGCCGTCGCGATCGACGAGAGCGCCGGCACCTGGCGAGTGACGCTGCGACTCCCGGAAAGCCTGCGCGCCATCGTCGAGGCCGCCGCCGGGAACGAGGGGATCTCGCTCAACGCCTGGCTGGTGCGTGCCGCGGCCACTGCGGCCAAAAAGCCCTCCAGTTCAACAACATTCAGTACCGGTCGCACCATCAGCGGCTGGGTCCGCTAACACAGGAAAGGGAACACCATGACTGCTCTGCCGGAATTTGAAACGCATGACCCCATCGCCGCCAAGGTTGAACTCGCCCGCGGGACACTTCAGATCGTGGCGAGCCAGCGCACCAATACCGTGGTGGACGTCCGGCCACGTGATGCCGGCAAGGCGCTGGACGTCAAGACCGCCGAGCGCACCAAGGTCACCTTCTCCAAGGGGGTGTTGACTGTGCTTTCTTCGCAGGGGCTGACCTTCCGCACCGGCACCATCGACGTCATCATCGAGCTGCCCAGCCAGTCAATGCTGGACATCGCGGTGGCCTCGGCCGAAGTACGCGCCGACGGCGCGTTCGGCGATGTGCAATTTCAGTCGGCCAGTGGTGATTTGTTGATCGACACCATCACCGGAGACGCCCGCATCAATACCGCGTCGGGCGGGGTATCGATCCGTGAGCTCACCGGCGATGCCGGCTTCAACACCGCTCGGGGAGAGCTCGCCGTGAAGGAACTGCGCGGCAATATCAAGGCCGCCTCGTCCTCGGGATCGGTGACCATCGGATCGGCGGTCGTCGGCGGACTGATCTTCGACACCGCCAGCGGCGATACCTCCATCGGTATCGCGACGGGCACCGCGGCCCGGCTGCAGATCGACACCGCCAGCGGCGTCGTCACCAACTCGCTGGACTCGGTGGACGGACCGTTGGCGGGGGACGAGAAGTTCCTCGTGAAGGTGCGTTCGGCCTCCGGTGACGTCGAACTGCACCGTCCGGTGGGAGTCTCGGGCTAGCGCAGGCCGCACAATATCTAGGTGACACGTAGTTCAGAGGTCAGTCGGGTGCTGCTGCTCGGCAGCACCGGGTCCATCGGGACCCAGGCGCTCGAGGTCATCGCCGCCAACCCCGATCGCTTCGAGGTGGTCGGCCTGGCGGCCGGTGGCGGGAACATCGACCTGCTGCGGCAACAGATCGCCGACACCGGGATCACCAACGTCGCGGTGGCGGACGAGAGTGCCGCTGAACGGCTCGACATACCCGTACTCAGCGGGCCCGGTGCCGTTACCGAGCTGGTGGAGAACACCGAGGCCGACGTGGTGCTCAATGCGCTCGTCGGCGCCCTGGGTCTGCGTCCCACCCTGGCCGCGCTGAAGACGGGGGCACGACTGGCACTGGCCAACAAGGAGTCCCTGGTGGCCGGAGGGCCGCTCGTCACCAAGGCTGCCGCCCCCGGCCAGATCGTCCCCGTCGACTCCGAACATTCCGCGCTCGCGCAATGTCTGCGCGGCGGCACGCGCGGTGAGGTGGCGCAGCTGATCCTGACCGCGTCGGGCGGGCCGTTTCGAGGCTGGACGGCGCCGCAGCTCCAGGACGTCACCCCCGAACAGGCCGGTGCGCATCCCACCTGGTCGATGGGACCGATGAACACCCTCAATTCGGCCTCCCTGGTCAATAAGGGGCTCGAGCTCATCGAGACGCACCTGCTGTTCGGTGTGCCGTACCGGCAGATCGGGGTGGTCGTGCATCCGCAGTCGATCGTGCACTCGATGGTGACGTTCACCGATGGGTCGACGCTGGCACAGGCCAGCCCGCCCGATATGAAACTGCCCATCGCCCTGGCACTGGGATGGCCGGACCGGGTACCCGCCGCAGCTATGGCCTGCGACTTCAGCACCGCCTCTACCTGGGAGTTCGAGCCGCTGGATGCCCAGGTTTTTCCCGCCGTCGACTTGGCCCGGAGTGCCGGAGAAGCGGGGGGATGCATGACCGCCGTCTACAACGCCGCCAACGAAACCGCGGCCGCGGCCTTCCTGGCCGGACGTATCGGATTCAGGTCCATCGTGCGAACAATTGCTGATGTGCTCGATGCCGCAAGCCAATGGGAGGGAACCTCTGCGGAACCCGCTACCGTTGACGATGTACTTGATGCGCAGAACTGGGCTGACCAGCAGGCTGCGCAACTCATCTCCGCGGAGGAAAATCGAACCTGATGGCTGCGTACGTGATCGGAATCGCACTATTCGCGCTGGCGATCTTGGTGTCGGTGGCGCTGCATGAGTGCGGGCACATGTGGGTGGCGCAGGCCACCGGCATGAAGGTGCGCCGCTACTTCGTGGGATTCGGTCCGACGCTGTGGTCGACCAAGCGCAAGAGTAACCGTGGCGCCAACGACGTCATCGAATACGGCTTCAAGGCCGTCCCGTTGGGCGGCTTCTGCGATATCGCGGGCATGACCTCGGTGGAACAGCTCACCCCCGAAGAATCCGACCGTGCCATGTACAAGCAGAAGGTCTGGAAGCGGGTCGCGGTGCTGTTCGCCGGACCGGCCATGAACTTCCTCATCGGCATCGTGGTCTTCTACGGCGTCGTCCTGTTCTGGGGCTTGCCCGACAACAACGCGCCTACCCATCCCGAGATCAAGCAAACGAGCTGTGTGGCACCGCAAAAGAGCGCCGATCCCAAGGACATGGCGACCTGCACCGGGGAGGGGCCGGCGGCGCTCGGGGGCCTGCGCGAGGGTGACCAAGTGCTCGCCGTCGCAGGCAAGCCGCTCAGCACATCCAGCGACATGGTCACCGCCATCCGAGAGCTGCGCGGTCCGCAGGTTTTCGAGATCGTCCGCGACGGTAAGCAGCAATCGCTCCTCGTGACCGTCACCGAGACGCAGCGCTGGGATGAAAAGGCAGGCAAGCTCATCTCGGTGGGTGCCGTCGGTGCCTCACTGGGAACCTATGTACCGCAGAAGCACTACAACCCGTTGACCGCGGTTCCCGCCACCGGAAACCTCATCGGGACCGTCGCCGTCGAAACCGTGAAGGCCATCGGGAAGATCCCCACTAAGGTTGGCGCCCTTTGGGACTCGATCACCGGCAGTGAGCGGGCGATGGACACTCCGATGAGCATCGTCGGCGCGAGCCGCATGGGTGGCGAGACAGTAGAGCACGACATGTGGATCATGTTCTGGATACTGTTGGCGCAGCTGAACTTTGCGCTCGGTGCCATCAACCTGTTGCCGTTGTTGCCTTTTGATGGTGGACACATCGCGGTCGCCACCTACGAGAAGATCCGCAACATGATCCGGTCGGCGCGTGGCCTCACCGCGGGCGCGCCCGTCAACTACATGAAGTTGATGCCGGCGACCTATCTCGTCCTGGTGGTGGTTGTCGGTTACATGCTGTTGACGATCACCGCCGACATCGTCAATCCGATTAGACTTTTTCAATAGCGATCCAATTGGAGGATCACATGACCAGCCTGGGCATTCCGAGTGCACCGCCGCCGACACTGTCGCCGCGGCGTAAGACACGTCAGCTCATGGTCGGAAACGTCGGAGTGGGCAGCGACTCGCTGGTCTCGGTGCAGTCGATGTGTACCACCAAGACCCACGATGTGAACTCGACCCTGCAGCAGATCGCCGAGCTGACGACCTCCGGCTGTGACATGGTGCGGGTCGCCTGCCCGCGACAGGAAGACGCCGACGCGCTCGCCGAGATCGCCCGCAAGAGCAAGATCCCGGTGATCGCCGATATCCACTTTCAGCCCAAGTACATCTTCGCGGCGATTGACGCTGGCTGTGCCGCGGTGCGCGTGAATCCGGGGAACATCAAGGAATTCGATGGTCGCGTCAAGGAGGTTGCCAAGGCCGCCGGTGAGGCGGGGATCCCGATCCGTATCGGCGTGAACGCGGGCTCGCTCGATCCGCGCATTCTCGGCAAGTACGGCAAGGCCACGCCGGAGGCGCTCGTCGAGTCGGCGCTCTGGGAGGCCGGCCTGTTCGAGGAGCATGGCTTCGGCGATATCAAGATCAGCGTCAAGCACAACGACCCGGTGATCATGGTCGCCGCGTATGAATTGCTGGCCTCACAGTGTGATTACCCGCTGCACCTGGGTGTCACGGAGGCCGGCCCGGCATTCCAGGGCACCATCAAGTCGGCCGTGGCGTTCGGTGCGCTGTTGTCCAAGGGCATCGGCGACACCATCCGGGTATCCCTTTCGGCGCCGCCCGTTGAGGAGGTCAAGGTCGGCAACCAGATTCTGGAGTCCCTCAACCTGCGTCCGCGTGGGCTGGAAATCGTGTCCTGCCCCTCCTGCGGTCGCGCGCAGGTAGATGTCTACACCCTGGCCAACGCGGTCAGCGCAGGCTTGGAGGGGCTGGACGTACCGCTGCGTGTCGCGGTCATGGGCTGCGTCGTCAATGGCCCGGGGGAGGCCCGTGAGGCCGACCTGGGCGTGGCATCCGGCAACGGCAAGGGACAGATCTTCGTGAAGGGCGAGGTCATCAAGACCGTGCCCGAGGCGCTGATCGTCGAAACGCTGATCGACGAGGCCATGCGGTTGGCTGAAGAGATGGGCGCGGAGATCGGAACCGACGGAACTCCGACAGGCCAGCCGGTCGTCACCGTAAGCTGAACGAAGCTCGGCGTAACGGGACACACGGGAGCGATTGCCGATGACGACAACACTGCCGGCGCCTGGAGCGCCCGGAGCATCGTCGTCGGACGCCGTGCGTGTGCTCGGGTTATCGGATACCGAGGCGGTACGCGCCGTCCTGGACGTCGACCCCGTGGCATCCTGCATGCTCGCCGCTCGCGTCGAGGCCCGTGGTGCCGATCCCACGGCCATCGGCGGCGAGATCTGGTCGACGGGAGCGTTGACGGACTCTCTGTGCTTTGTCGGGACCACGATCATTCCGTTGGCGGGCGGTCCCGAGGCCACTCGGCTGTTCGCCGAACGTGCCATCGAGCAGCACCGGATCTGCCCTTCCCTGGTCGGCCCGGCCGATGTGGTTCTGGACATGTGGTGCCATCTCGATCCCGTCTGGGGGCCCGCGCGCGAGGTTCGCGCCTGTCAGCCGCTGCTGGCGATGCTCGATGCGCCCACGTGTGCCGTGGACCCCGCGGTGCGGCAGGTGCGTGCCGAGGAGCTCGACCAGTATTTGAACGCGTCGATTCAGATGTTCATCGGCGAGATGGGCGTCGACCCGCGTAATGGCGACGGAGGTCGCGGGTACCGGCGGCGGGTGGCCGGTCTCATCGAAGCGGGCAGGGCGTGGGCACGTTTCGAGGATGGGCGGGTCATCTTCAAGGCCGAGATCGGATCGCAATCCCTGTCCGTCAGCCAGATTCAAGGTGTGTGGGTTGACCCCGAATTCCGTGGCCGCGGACTCGGTACTGCGGGGGTGGCCGCGGTGGCGGCGGCGGTGCACCGCAGCGGGCGGATCCCGAGTCTCTACGTGAACAGCTTCAATGAGGTGGCCCGCGCGTCCTATGCCAGGGCGGGATTCACCCGGATCGGCACGTTCGCGACGGTTCTCGTTAGCTAGTCGCCGTTACACCCGTGTGCCTGCGGGGTTTTGACAGCTCGCGGTCTTAGCATCGACCCGATGTTCAGACGTGTTTGGTCCCTCCCGTTGTTCGGCACCGCGCTGCTGGTGGTCGGCGCGGTTGCGTGCACCCCACGCCCCGACGGGCCCGGGCCCGTGGCGGAGAAGTTTTTCGAGGCGCTGGCCAGCGGCGACACCGCCGCTGCCGCGAAACTGACCGACGATCCGGATGGCGCGAAAGTGGGCCTGGATCAAGCATTTTCGGGCCTACAGGCGACATCGTTCAAGGCCGCCGTCAACGGATCGCAGTACACCCAGGACACCGGCAGCGCCGACGCGACGTATGTCTGGCAGCTACCCAGGAAGCGCACCTGGACCTACAACGGGCGCCTGGAAATGCTGCGTACCGCCGGTAGCTGGCAGGTGCGCTGGGCGCCGAGCGATCTGCACCCCAAACTCGGTGAGCGCCAATTGCTCTCGTTGCGCACGGATCCGGCCAAGCGGGCAACGGTCAACGAGGCCGGCGGTACGACCGTGCTGGCACCGGCCAACCTGTACAAGATCTCATTCGACGCGTCGCAGGCCGGAAAATCGTTGATGAGCACCGCCACGGCGCTGGCCGATGCCATTCGGCCCTACGACGACCAGATGAACGCGGCGTCCCTCGCCGAGCAGGCAAGTGCGCAGACCTCGCCGATGAACATCATCACGCTGCGCAAGGACGATTGGGACAAGGTGTCCGTGGCGCTGGAGACCCGGCCCGGCGCACTGCGGCCCGGGGTCGTGATGACGCCGATCGCCGACCTTCTGCCCACCGATGACACCTTTGCGCCCGATATCGTCGCGCAGGTCAAGAAGGCAGTGCTCGACGAGCTGGACGGCGAGGCCGGCTGGCGGGTGGTGAGTGTCAACCAGAACGGGGTTGACACCGCCGTGCTCAGTGAGGTGAAACCCACTCCGGCGCCGTCGAAGACGATCAGCTTGGACCGTGCCGTACAGAACGCCGCGCAGAACGCCGTCAACACACGCGGTCAGAAGGCCATGATGGTGGTGATCAAGCCGTCGACAGGGGAGATCCTGGCGGTCGCGCAGAACGCCGCCGCCAACGCGGACGGACCACTGGCCACCACGGGGCTCTTCCCGCCTGGATCGACCTTCAAGATCATCACCGCGGGTGCCGCACTCGAGCGCGGAATGGCGACCCCGGACACCATGGTGGGCTGTCCGAAGCGGGTCACCATCGGAGACCGCAGCATCCCCAACTACAACGAGTTCGATCTCGGCACGGTGCCCATGTGGCGTGCCTTCGCGAATTCGTGCAACACGACTTTCGCCAAACTGGCCAGTGAGATGCCACTGGACGGCTTGACCATCGCCGCTTCGCAATTCGGCATCGGTCCCGATTACGACGTAGCGGGCATCCCCACTATCTCCGGAGATGTGCCGCCCACCGTCAATCTGGCGGAACGCACCGAGGACGGTTTCGGTCAGGGCAAGGTGCTGGTCACGCCGTTCGGCATGGCGCTGGCTGCCGCGACCGTGGCCAACGGTAAAACACCTGTACCGCAGTTGATTTCGGGTCAGATTACCGGCATCACCGGTGCGCGGCCAGCGGTGACCCCGACCATGATCGACGGTCTGCGCGGGATGATGCGCGAGACGGTGCTCAGCGGTACCGCGATGGATCTCAAGGGCGAGGGCTCGGTCTATGGGAAGACGGGTGAGGCAGAGTTCCCGGGTGGATCACACGCCTGGTTCGCGGGATATCGCGGTGATATGGCCTTCGCCACGCTGATCGTCGGGGGCGGCGGCTCGGAGGCCGCGGTGCGGGCCACCCGGGTTATGTTCCAGTCGCTACCGCCGGATTATCTGGCCTAGCCCGGACTCGACGCCAGCACGCAGAACTCGTTGCCCTCGGGATCGGCGAGCACGATCCAGCTCGACTCGCCCTGACCGATATCGACCGTGGTAGCGCCGTGCGCCAGAAACCGATCCACCGCGGCGTGTTGGTCGTCACCCCGAAAGTCCAGGTGTAATCGATTCTTGGCCACCTTCTGATCGGGGTTAGCCAGGAAGAACAACGAGGGCGGGTGCCGGTCGGGCTGGAATACCTCGACGTCTCCGTCGTCATCGACGGAGTACGGCCATTCCAGCGCGTCGGCCCACCAGCGGCCGAGTGTGGCTGCATCATGGCAGTCGATCACAATCGCTTCTAATGTGAGTCCGGCGGACATGCCCATGAAGCCGATTGTGCGCGCTGTCGCTAACGTTCGGCCAGAAGATTACGAACTACCATCTAGTAAAACAGCATCCAGGGAGGATCGAGAGCTTGCGCAGAGCATTTCGGAGTGTGCTTGTGGTGACCGGGCTCGCCAGCCTCCTGATGAACATGGCCATCACCGCACCAGCGACCCTCGGCCACGCAGCGGCCGCATCGTCCAGTGGAGTGGCGTCCGTCTCGCCTACGCCGGGGCAGACGGTCGGGGTGGCCATGCCCGTGACGATTCGTTTCGCGGCCCCGGTCGCCGATCGGCCGGCCGCCGAGCGAACCATCACCTTCTCCGCGTCGAAGGTCCCCGCCGGGGCGTTCAGCTGGGTCGACGATGCGACCGTCCGGTTCACTCCCCGCGAGTACTGGCCCGCGCACTCGACCATCTCCGTGTCGGTGAACGGCATCAGTGGCATGAAATACAAGTTCCAGACCGGCTCGGAGGTGCTGGGCATCGGCAGCATCAGTGCCCATACCTTCACGGTCAAGATCGACGGCACGGTCATGCGCGAGATGCCCGCATCGATGGGAAAGCCCAAACACCCCACGCCGATCGGCTCGTTCACCGCCTTGGAGAAGCAGAGTCCCGTGGTCATGGATTCCCGGACCATCGGCATTCCGCTGAATGACCCAGAGGGCTACAAGCTGACCGTCTACTACGCGGTCCGCGTCACCTGGGGTGGTGTCTATGTGCACAGTGCCCCGTGGTCGACGGGAGCGCAGGGTAATTCCAACGTCAGCCACGGGTGCATCAACCTGAGTCCCGACAACGCGGCCTGGTACTACAACACCGTCGGCATCGGCGACCCCATCGTCATCAACGGGTAGTGGTCTCGACGGGCCCCGCTACGCTGCCTTCATGACTGTTCGTGCCGCACTGCGTCCGGGAACGTTGTCCCCCGAGCGCCAGGTTCCCGTGTCGATTGACCGCCCCGAGTACGTGGGTAAGTCCAAGGTCGCGGAAGCCATCGGGGAGCCGTACGTCCAGACACCCGAGGTGATCGAGAAGATGCGCGTCGCGGGCAGGATCGCGGCGCAGGCACTGGCGCTCGCCGGTGAGGCCGTCGCCCCCGGCGTCACCACCGACGAACTGGACCGAATCGCGCACGACTACATGGTTTCCCAGGGTGCGTACCCGTCGACGCTGGGGTACAAGGGATTTCCCAAGTCGTGCTGCACATCGCTCAACGAGATCATCTGTCATGGGATACCGGATTCGACCGTGATCGAGGACGGTGACATCGTCAACATCGATGTCACCGCCTATATCGATGGTGTGCACGGCGATACCAACGCCACGTTCCTGGCCGGGGATGTCTCCGAGGAACACCGCCTCCTGGTCGAGCGGACCCGGGAGGCCACCATGCGAGCCATTAATGCGGTCAAGCCGGGCCGGGCCCTGAGCGTCGTTGGCCGGGTCATCGAGGCCTACGCAAAGCGGTTCGGCTATAACGTGGTTCGCTCCTTCACCGGGCACGGCGTGGGCCCGACGTTTCACAACGGACTCATCGTGCCGCATTACGACGACCCCAACCTGGACATCGTCATCGAGCCGGGGATGACCTTCACCATTGAACCGATGATCAACCTGGGATCGCTGGACTACGAGATCTGGGACGACACCTGGACAGTGGCGACCACCGACAAGCTATGGACCGCGCAGTTCGAGCACACCATGGTGGTCACCGACGACGGAGTAGAGATCCTGACAGTGCCATGACCGGCGCGCTGCTGGTAGGGGGCGTCAGCTCCGATGCCGGTAAGAGTCTGGTCGTTACCGGCCTGTGCCGGTTACTGGCCCGCAAGGGGATTCGCGTCGCGCCGTTCAAGGCGCAGAACATGTCCAACAACTCCGTGGTGACGATAGACGGCGGAGAGATCGGTCGAGCGCAGGCCCTGCAAGCGCGCGCGTGCGGGCTGGAACCGTCGGTACGGTTCAATCCGGTACTCCTCAAGCCCGGCAGCGACCGAACCTCACAGCTGGTGGTACGCGGGCAGGCGACAGGAAACGTCAGTGCCCGTTCCTATATCGAGCATCGCGAGGAATTGCGGCAGGTCGTCGCCGAGGAGCTGCGCGCGCTGCGTGCGGAATTCGACGTCGTGATCTGCGAGGGCGCCGGCTCGGTCGCCGAGATCAACCTGCGAGCCACCGACATCGCCAACATGGGCCTGGCGCAGACAGCGGGTCTGCCGGTGGTGCTGGTCGGCGATATCGACCGGGGTGGAGTGCTGGCGCACCTGTTCGGATCGGTGGCCGTGCTCGAGCCCGCCGATCAACGACTCGTCGCCGGATTCATCGTCAACAAGTTCCGCGGTGATCCCACGCTGCTGGAGCCGGGGCTGGAGCAGCTTGCCGTACTGACCGGCCGAACCACGTTCGGCGTGCTGCCCTACGACGACCAATTATGGCTCGACGCAGAGGATTCGGTGTCTGTCGTGGCGTCGGCTCAGGTGGGGCGCCCGGCCACCCCGGCCGGGCAGGAATGGCTGCGGGTGGCCGCGGTGCGCCTGCCCCGAATCTCGAATTCAACCGATATCGAGGCCATCGCCTGCGAACCGGGCGTGATTGTCCGGTGGGCGGCGCATCCCGCTGATATCGCCGACGCCGATGTGGTGGTCCTCCCGGGGACCAAGGCCACCGTCGCCGATCTTGCCTGGATGCGCAGCAACGGCATCGCCGAGGCGGTGGTCGCGCACGCCCGTTCGGGCGGGCCGGTGCTGGGTATTTGTGGCGGATTCCAGATGCTCGCCACCACAATCGACGATCGCGTCGAGTCCGGTGCCGGCACGGTCCAGGGGCTGGGTCTGCTCGATGTGGATATCGCCTTCGAACCGGCCAAGACCCTGCGGCGCTGGCAGTCACCGGGCCTGACCGGATACGAGATTCACCACGGGACCGTCACCCGCTCGGCCGTGGCGCCGTGGCTCACCGAGTACCACGAGGGCGCCGCCGAGGGCGCGGTTCGCGGCACCCATTGGCACGGAGTGCTGGACAACGACGAATTCCGGCGCACCTGGCTTACCGAGGCGGCGGCCGCGGCCGGACGGTCGGGATTCACCGTCGCGGCAGACACCAATGTCGGAGATCGTCGCGCGGCTCAACTGGACAGATTGGCTGATCTCATCGACAGCCACGTCGACGTCGATGCCCTGCGGGCGGTGTGGGAAGAATCCGGGCGGCCGCGTTCTGGCCCGTCATACCCGGTAATTGCGGCGCGGGTCGAATAGCCTGTGCGGGTGCATCGGGGCCTCAGGAACATCACAGCTATCGCAGCATCCGCACTGGCGCTTGCGGGTTGCACCCAGACGGTGCCGGGTACCGCCACGTGGCCGGGAGCGCGCATCGCGCAGTCACTGCTCACCGCCGATGAGCTGCCGCAGGGCACCAAGTACGACAGGGTTGTCGCCGATCTGGGCCCCGTGACCGTCAACAATCAGCAGGTCGTCGGTGCGATGCCCTCGAATCCGCAGGGGTGCGCGGACGGCTTGTCTCCCCGGTTGGCCAACGCGGGCAGAGCGGGCCCCGAGAACACCGCGCGGTACATCGCCCGGTTCAACGGAGCGAACATCATCGTCAGCCTGTTGCGCGACACCATCGACCTGGCCAACGTCAAGGACGTGGCGACCCGCTGCGCGACCTACGAGGTGTTCTTCGACAAGAATTCGCCCGGCACGCGGATGGTCACCGAACCAGTGCAGGGCGGTCCGGTCGGCGTCCTCACCTACAAGCAAACAATGATCATGCCCAAGGGAAGCACTTCCCGGTATATGGCGTTCGCGAATGTCCAGGGGGTGGCGATGGTGGCGACATCCTTCGACCTGCGCGATCCGACGGTCAAGGCCACAGCCACCATGCCCCAGACATTCCTGGATATCGTGGCGAAACAGGTCGACAAGATCGAACGCACGTAACGGGTCCGGGTGAAATTTTCCTGAAAGGGCTGGTTAAAAGCCCAACCGGATCGGTCGTACTCAGGTACCGTGCGCCCATGCCCAAGGTCTTCGCGCAAGCGGCTCATCCATGAGTCCGACGCCTGAGCTTCGTCGCCCGCGCCCGGGGCCCCCGCCTGCGCGCGACGGTGAGTTGCATCAGGTCGTCACGATTGACGGCCGAACGGTGCAGGTCAATGTGTCGGGGCCCGATAAGGGAACCACCGTCGTCATGCTGGCCGCGGCCGGGCACTTCGCGCTCAGTTATCGCGCGGTGTGCGAGCGGCTGCACACCGCGGGGCTACGTACCGCGGTGATCGGACACGATCCGCATCTCCATGCCAAGGCCATCACGGGAGTGCTCGACGACATCGGTGTCAAGGTGGCGCTCTTGGTCGGGGACCGTGCGGGTGGCGAACTGGCCTGGGATCTGGCGGCCAGCAAACTTGACAGGTTTATCGGCCTGGTGGCGATCGACCGTGGACATCCGCGGGTGGCCGACCGTGCCGGGCTGGTCCGCGACAAGCACTGCCCGCCGGTGGAGATCAACACCACGGTGTTGGTCACCTCGGACACCACTCGGGCCATCGCCCGCGCCAGCCAGCGCTTCGTCTACGGCGACTATCGGATTGTCGAACTGATGGGACGCCGGTCGGCGACTCGCGACCTCACCCCGGAGCTGGCCGCCGAGGTGGTGCTGCGCAGCAGCTCATGGTGAGTTAGCTGCCCGCCTCGTACCAGTCCAGCCAGGAATTCAGTTCCTGGTACGCCCGTACGCGTGGCTCCGTCACCGACAGGAACACATCGTGTTTGGCATCGGGGATCGGGATGATGCGTTGATAGTTGCCGATGCAGCCCGCCCAGCGTGCAATCTGCTGAACATCCAGGACCGCATCGCCGTGTAGCGCGGCCGCGGGGTCAACGTCTCCGGGGAGGCTGCGATCCGAGCGCAGGATCAGGTTGGGCACGCCGACGTCCAGGCCGCGGTGCAGCTCGGCATGTCCATGCCGGATGGCACTGATCCAGCCGAATCGCACCGGGAACCCGCCGACCGGTTTCCATTCCAGGTTGTAGTCGAACTCTCCATGAAAGTCCTTGTGCAGGCTGGCGCCGTAGGCGCCCTCGTGCGGTAGCGGGATCGCTTGTTTGGCACGGAACCGCGAAATCGCCTTGACGGCAGCGGTGGTGCCGCCGCTGCGGAGAAAGGGGCGGCCCTGAAGATCCAGCCAGGGGCTGTTGAGGATGAGGCCCGCGATACCGCCCAGGCCATCGGCAACCCGTAGACGGTTGAGCCACAGCGAAACGATGAGACCGCCGGCGGAGTGTCCGTAGACGAGCAGTGGTGCGTCCGTGCTCTGCCCCCCGGCCTCCCCGGTGATGATGTTCACCGCCGCGTTGAGTTCGGCGTCGTAGAGCGACAGATCACTGATGTAGTGCGGGGTCTGGTGAACGCGCCGAGAACGCCCGCATTTGCGCAAGTCGAGTGCGAAGAAGCGATAGCCGCGAGCCAGGAAATGTTCGGCAAGCTCGGTATGGAAGAAGTAGTCGGTATATCCGTGCACCATGAGCACCGCGCGTCCGGTATCCGGCTGAGTTTCAGGGCGCACCAGTGTGGCGGTAATTACACCTTCGCCGTCAGGGTCAATGCCCAGTTCAATGGTCTGACGAAGGTAGCCATCGAGGACATCGGATTCCCATGTCACGGGCATAGCCTAGTTGAAGGAATGACGGAATTACCCGCGCGATAACCTGTGTGTACTCCCGGGTAGTGGCGAAGCGTTGCCACTCCATCAGATTCGAAAAGGACAGTGAACCGGTGTCAAACGCGCAGGTGGAGCAGACAGACGTTGCCCTGATTGGGTCGGGGATCATGAGCGCGACGCTCAGCGCCTTGCTGCGGTTGGTCGAACCCGACCTGTCGATCACCTTGATCGAACGCCTCGATGCGGCCGCGAGTGAAAGCAGCGACCCGTGGAACAACGCGGGTACCGGTCACTCGGCGCTCTGCGAGCTCAACTACACGCCGCAGAAGGCGGACGGCTCGATCGACATCACGAAGGCCATCACGGTCAACGAGCAGTTCCAGGTATCGCGCCAGTTCTGGGCGTATGCCGTCGAGAACGGCGTGCTGCCCGACGTCCGCGGGTTCCTCAATCCCATCCCGCATGTGAGCTATGTGCACGGAGCCGACAAGGTCGAGTTTCTGCGTAAGCGCCACGACGCTCTGGTCGGTAACCCGCTGTTCGCGAAGATGGAGTTCATCAACGACGACGACGAATTCGCGCGCCGGCTGCCGTTGATGGCGGCCGGACGCGATTTCTCCGACCCGGTGGGGTTGAACTGGAGCCAGGACGGCACCGACGTCGACTTCGGTGAGCTGTCAAAGCAGTTGGTCGGCTTTGGCGTTCGCAGCGGCACCAGCGCGATCTTCGGCACCGAGGTGCGCAATATCAGCCGCGAACGCGACGGCGGATGGATCCTCAAGCTGGTCAACGGACGCACCGGCGAAAAGCGCAAGCTCAAGGCCAAGTTCGTGTTCGTTGGCGCCGGTGGCGGCGCGCTGGGTCTGCTGCAGAAGGCCGGCATCCCGGAAGCCAAGGGCTTCGGCGGATTCCCGGTGAGCGGCGCCTTCTTGCGCACCAACAACATCGACCTCACCGAGGGGCACAAGGCCAAGGTGTACGGCTTCCCGCCGCTCGGCGCACCGCCGATGTCGGCGCCGCACTTGGACACCCGTGTGATCAACGGAAAGGAATGGCTGCTGTTCGGGCCGTTCGCCGGATGGTCGCCCAAGTTCCTCAAGATGGGCAAGGTCACCGACCTGCCCGCGTCGGTGAAACCCAACAACCTTGCGTCGATGGTCGGCGTTGGTCTCACCGAGTTCAAGCTTGCGACCTTCCTGCTGAGTCAACTGCGGCTCACTCCGGATGACCGCGTCGACATGCTGCGCGAATTCGCGCCCAAGGCACAGCGTTCCGATTGGGAGCTGATCACGGCTGGCCAGCGCGTACAGGTCATTCGACCGGCCAAGGGCAAGGGCGGTGCACTCGAATTCGGCACCATGGTGCTCAATTCGGCCGACGGCAGCATCGCCGGTCTGCTCGGCGCCTCGCCGGGTGCGTCTACCGCCGTGCCAGCCATGCTCGATGTCATGCAGCGGTGCTTCCCTGACCGGTTCGCCAACTGGATGCCCAAGCTCAAGGAAATGATCCCGTCGCTGGGTATCAGCCTGTCGGACGAGCCCTCACTGTTCGGTGAGGTATGGGACTGGGGCACACAGGTTCTCGGCCTGGAGCAGTGACGCCGCCGGCCGTGCTGGCACAACCGGGGTGGTCCTGGTCCGCTGACCTGGACACCGCGACGCTGTACGGACTGCTGCGGTTGCGCGCCGAGGCGTTCATCGTCGGTCAGAACTGTGCCTACCAAGATCTCGACGGTCGCGATCTCGAGCCAGAGACCCGACATTTTTGGATCAAGAACGAGAACGACGACGTCGTCAGTGGTCTACGGGTGCTCGCGGATCCGGAGGGTTCGGGGTTCTGGATCGGCCGGGTATGTACGGCCGACGCCGAACGTGGCCATGGGCATGCGGCGCGATTGGTCCGTGCCGCGCTGACCGAGATCGGCGGTGCACGCTGTCGACTGAATGCGCAGGCCCACCTGGGAGACATGTATGGCAAGCTGGGATTCGTAGTCTCCGGTGACGAATTTCTCGAGGACGGGATACCGCACGTGCCCATGACCTGGATGGCCGGGAAATGACCAGCGCCACAGGCATTCCCGGATACCCGCTCAGCGCAATCGTGGGCCACGACCAGCTGCGGTTGGCGCTCGTGCTCTCCGCGGTGCGCCCCGATATCGGCGGAGTGCTTATCCGCGGGGAGAAGGGCACGGCCAAGTCGACGGCGGTGCGCGCCCTGACCTCCGTGCTGGGTTCTGTCGACGGCGCACGCCTGGTGGAACTCCCTATCGGTGCGACCGAAGATCGGGTCGTTGGATCCCTGGACCTGCAGAAGGTGCTGCGCGACGGCGAACACGCATTTTCCCCAGGGCTTTTGGCGCGGGCCAACGGCGGCGTGCTGTACGTGGACGAGGTCAACCTGCTGCACGACCATCTGGTTGACGTGATCCTCGACGCGGCGGCGATGGGTCGGGTGCATGTAGAACGCGATGGCGTATCCCATTCGTACGACGCACGATTCGTGCTGATTGGCACCATGAACCCCGAGGAGGGGGAGCTGCGGCCGCAGCTGCTGGATCGCTTCGGATTCGCGGTGGATGTACACGCCTCTCGGGAGGTGTCGGTGCGGGCCGAGGTCATCCGTAGGCGACTTGCCTATGAGGCAGATCCGGCGGGGTTCGTCTCCCGTTACGCCTCCGAGGAGGCCGAGCTGGCGGGACGGATTGCCGATGCTCGACAGCTGCTGCCCCGGGTCACCTTGCCCGATGCCGAATTACTGCGTATTGCCGCTCTGTGCGCGGCTTTCGATGTGGATGGGATGCGCGCCGATCTGGTGGTGGCCCGTGCCGCTGTCGCCCATGCCGCATGGCGTGGTGCCGAAGTGGTCGGGGAGCCCGATATCCGGGTGGCCGCCGAGCTGGCGCTGCCGCACCGCCGACGGCGAGACCCGTTCGACGAGCCGGGCCTGGATCAGGAGCAGCTCGACCAGGCGATGCGCGATAGCGCGCCGCCGCAGGATCACGATCCCAGCGGAGACGACCCAGACCCCGATCCGGATGGCCCCGGTGGTGGCGCACCCGAACCTTCGTCGAATCCTCCTAAAGCTGATGATTCGCAACAGGAGTCAGCGTCGATGCCGGCGCCGTCCCGGCCCAGCCCGACGCCTTCGGCGACATTTCGCGCCAAGACGCTTCGGGTGCCGGGCGTTGGCATGGGTGCCCCCGGACGACGTTCCGCGGCGCGCAACCGTACCGGCAAGGTGATCGCCCCGAGCTCCGATGAGGGATTCGGGGTGCACGTGATTGGCACGCTGATGTCCGCTGCGGGCAGGGTGACCGAACCCGGCAGGCTGCCCAAACCGGTGTTCTCCGATGTGCAGTGGGCGATCAGGGAAGGGCGCGAAGGCAATCTGGTGATTTTCGTTGTCGACGCCTCCGGGTCGATGGCGGCACGCCAGAAGATGTCGGCGGTCAGTGGAGCCACCTTGTCGCTGCTGCGCGATGCCTATCAGCGACGCGACAAGGTCGCGGTCATTACCTTCCGTGGCCAGGAAGCGGCGACGCTGCTGGCGCCGACAAGTTCGACGCATATCGCGGGGCGAAGGCTTCAGCAGTTCGACACCGGCGGTAAAACGCCGTTGGCACAAGGACTTTTGGCGGCGCGCGATCTCGTGTCCCGCGAGCGTGGCCGTGATCCGCATCGTCGCGCCCTGGTAGTCGTGCTCACCGATGGGCGCGCTACCGGGAGCCCGGATCCCTTGGGGCGGGCTCGTCGCGCCGCGGGAATGCTGCGCGCCGAACAGGTGGCTTGTGTGGTGGTCGATTGCGAGACATCTTTCGTAAGAATGGATTTGGCGGTCACACTGGCGCAACAGCTTGATGCACCGGTGATCCAGCTGGACCACCTGAATGCCGACCGGCTCGCCGGTGTGGTCCGCGGCGCCACTGCAGCTGCGTGAGATAGCGGAGGAGGTTCAATGCCGCAGGGACAACCGCTGGTAGTGCCAGAAGACGGGCTCACCACGAAAGCGCGTCGTAATGCCCCGGTACTCGCGGTGCATACCGGTGCCGGAAAAGGCAAGTCCACCGCTGCCTTTGGCATGGCGCTGCGTGCCTGGCATCACGGTGCGGATGTCGCTGTGTTCCAGTTCGTCAAGAGTGCGAAGTGGCGAGTGGGCGAGGAGTCGGTTTTCGGTGAGCTCGCTAAGCTGCACGATGAGCACGGGATCGGCGGTTCGGTTCAGTGGCACAAGATGGGGTCGGGCTGGTCCTGGTCGCGTCGGGCGGGCACCGAAACCGACCATGCTGCCGATGCCGCCGCCGGATGGGCCGAGATTGCCCGGCGACTGGCCGCCGAGGAACACGGCTTCTACGTACTCGACGAATTCACCTACCCGCTCAAGTGGGGCTGGGTTGACGTCGACGAGGTGGTCTCTGTGCTGCGGAATCGCCCTGGTATGCAGCACGTCGTGATCACCGGACGCGATGCGCCGCAACAGCTTCTGGATGCCGCCGACTTGGTCACCGAGATGACGAAGGTTAAGCATCCGATGGACCAGGGCCGCAAGGGTCAACGCGGCATCGAGTGGTAATCCGATGGTAGTGCGTGGTGTCCGTTAACGTTCCCGCGATCGTGATCGCCGCGCCCGCATCGGGCAGCGGAAAGACCACAGTGGCAACGGGTTTGATGGGCGCGCTGCGGCGTGTGGGGCACCGGGTCGCGCCGTTCAAGGTGGGTCCGGATTACATCGATCCCGGATATCACAGTCTGGCGACCGGTAAGCCGGGCCGCAACCTCGACAGTGTGCTCGTGGGCACCGATCTCATCGGGCCGCTGTTCGGTCACGGTTGTCGGAACGCGGATATCGCGGTCGTCGAAGGGGTGATGGGTCTTTTCGACGGCCGGATCGGCGACGCGAAGGGGTCCACGGCCCAGATCGCCGCCTTGCTCGGGGCGCCGGTGGTGCTGGTGGTCGACGCGAGGGGATACAGCCAGAGCATGGCTGCGCTGCTGCATGGTTTTGTGGCGCATGCCGCCGAGGCGGGGATCAGGATCGCCGGGGTGATTCTGAACCGGGTCGGATCGGCGCGGCACCGGGAGATCCTCACGGCAGCAGCCGACCGTGCCGGACTTGCCGTGCTCGGGGCGCTGCCTCGTGTCGAGGAGATATCGGTCCCATCGCGACATTTAGGATTGGTGACAGCTATCGAACATGGCCAGGCAGCACGTGATGCGATCGAGGCGATGACGAGGCTGGTTGGCGCGCATGTGGACATACCCGCGATTGTCGCCGCTGCCCGCAGTGATGTGCCGGGCCCCGCGTGGGATCCCGCGGACGCCATTGGCACTCGGGTGGTCGGGGAGCCCGTGGTGGCGCTGGCCGCTGGCTCGGCGTTTACCTTCGGCTACGCCGAACATCGCGAGTTGTTGACCGCAGCGGGTGCGGTGGTGGCTGAATTCGACCCGCGAAGGGACGCCTTGCCTGAGGAGACCGCTGCGTTGGTGCTGCCGGGTGGATTTCCGGAGCAGTTCGCCGCCGAACTTTCGTCCAATGAATCACTACGCCAACAGGTTCGTGATATGTCGGGACCGATTCATGCCGAATGCGCGGGGCTCACCTACCTGTGCCACGACCTCGATGGCGCCCCGATGTGTGGGGTGATCGACGCGCGTGCACGTTTCACGGATTCGCTCACCCTCGGGTACCGGGACGCGGTGGCGATCACCGGTTCTGTGCTATTCGACGAGGGGGAACGATTGAGCGGGCACGAGTTTCATCGCACCACGGTCGACTATCGCGACGATGCTGGGCATCGTGCCTGGGCCTGGAGCACCCCCAACGGTGTCCGTCGTGAGGGCGTGGTGGCAGGAGAGGGCCGCATCCACGCCTCGTACCTGCACACGCATCCGGCGGCGCACCCTCATGCGGTGGCCCGGTTTGTGTCACGGGCAACGACGTGGGGATATAGACCGCGACTCTGAGCCGAGGGGCATTGTGACAGACCCGCAGGACCAAGGGATTCCACGTCCGGGGCCTCGATCCGGTTGTGGCAGCAGAAACAACTGTGACAGAAGCCGTTTCGCGCACAACGAGTCGTGAGCCCGGAGCGGCGAAAATTTGCCTGGTACCATCGTTGACATGTCAGGTCGCGGGGTGCCCAGCTGTCGGCTGAGCTCTGCGATCGTGCTGGCAATTCTATGCTTGTTGGTCGGGGGCGCTTGCTTGTTGCCCGGCGAGAGTTCGAATTTGGCAAACGCGGCGACCTCGGTATCGTTGTATGACACTGCCGAGGTTCATCATTGGGAACCGGTGCAGCACGGCATGGCCGTCACCCGTGCTCGCCTCGGGCTGGTTGTGCAGCCGGTGTGGCTGCCTCTCACCGTGTCGGTCTTCGCACTTGGTGGCGCGGCACTGCTGGTTCTGTTGATGTCACGGCGTAGCGCGTTACTTTCTCATGCCCCGGATAATGCTGGGTGGCAACGGCTTCTGTTCTTAGGGATCAATCGGCGCTGAGGGACCTCCGAGTCGGCAATTGCCGCCGTCTTGCGTGTGTCAAACCTTCACCAGCCGTGCAACGCCCGTTATCGGGGTGCCTGGGCGGCTCCGTATCTGTTGATTGGACCGGTTCTTGTGGCGACTTCTGCCTCTATCTGTAAACCCTCGTTGTTTGTGAACGTGCGCCACCATGTGCTGGCGTCTCGCTCTCGTCTCCCCGTGGTATCCCACCTGCGCATGGAATGGCGGATTTCGTGATTGCCCGCCTCATCAGCACGGGCTTCTTCATGGCCGCGTGCGGGCTCACAGATACCGCCACGGCCATCGCAGAGCCAAAAGATATGGCGCCGCAGCAATATTCGAGGACCACTCGAGACGGATGGCATCTGGAGATCCGGTTGGAGAACGAGCGCGTGAACTCCGTGCCCAACCTGGCGGCGGCCACGAACTCACGCGAGGCCTTCATTACGCTCTCGGGTACGGCAACCGCGACCGGTGGCAGCAATCCCATCACCGACAGCCTGTTCCTCATCGGCTACCAGCTCGGCTGCCAATCCGATGTGTCATCGGGATTGCAGATCGGCGGATCCGCAGGCATCGCGCCGTCGGTGAACGTCGGCGTGCTTCCCCTGCAGACGGTGGGAGTTGGAGGCAGCGCTGGAGTCAGCGGATTTGTGCAAACCGTGGTGCAACCGGGCGTCATTGTGAACCTGCCGCTGGGAAATATGGTTCTGTCGCGGGGCAATACGGGGGCGCTGGATCTGGACAACGTCCATGTGAAGGCGGACGCCTGCGGAGGGGACGTTACTGTCCGGTCCTTTGCCTCGCTGCGTGTGTCCACCGAGACCGGCCACACTGAATTCGCCATCTATGGCGACCCGATCAAGATCTGATGATGAAATTCTTCTGTGCCGCAACGGTCTTGATATGTTCGTTGTGCGGGGCGCCGGTGGCCGCCGCGGACCCGCTGCCGATAAAGCCGATGCCCGCAGTGCCGGTAGCAGTGCCTGGGGGAGCGCCCAATAATCAAGCAGCCCTACCATCGCAACCATCTTTCGGGCTATCGCCTCCACCGCGGCGCGGCACCCAGATAACGGCGGGGCTTGGCGCGGGATTTACCGCTCGAATTGGTGCCGGAATGACGTCCGGGCAGTTGGAGGACCCACGTGGGACAAGGGAAGGAACGGCCCCATGATTCGATCATTATGTGTCGCAATAGTATCCATCGGATTTGCCGTGGTGCTCACCGTACCTGCATCGGCGGAGCTACCGTCGCCTCATCCTGCTCCCTACGGCCCGGTTGACGTGCCCGGGCAGTTGCCTGCGTTGAACATGTCGCGTGGGACCCGGCTGCCGGCTTCGATGTCGGGATCGCGTGGGCCGCAGATGTCCGGTGGGGTGGACGGTGCCGGAGCCTCCGGCGGCGTCAAGGCAAGCGCTGGGTTCGGGGACGGGAAACCGGGTAGCTCAGCTGCGTTCCCGTGACACGATGACGGCCCCTGAAGCAGGGGAATCACGTCGTTGACCATGCGCCGCATGTCGTGGCCACGTCGGCGCGCCAGTTGGGCGGGGCCTGCCATACTGGCCGATAATGACAACCGTTATCATTATGACTCAACCGGTCACCTCGAGCCGTGATCGAGAGTAGGTTTCGTTAAAGAGCCGCGGCGCGCGATGAAGCGTGACTCAAATGCATTGAGCGGAAGGGTGATTGGCTGATGGTATGGCACGGACTGTTAGTGAAGGCCGCATCAACGGTGGCAACCGGTGCGGTGGGAGTCGCCGCCTACGAAGTCGTACGCAAGGCCGCGGCCAAGGTTCCCGTCCGCGACGCCAGTGTCGTCGTCACCGCCTGGGGTCTGCGAGGAGTGCGTAAGGCCGAGGAAGGCGCCGAACGCGCCCGGTTGGCGATTGGAGACGTCGTCGCGGAGGCGCGGGAGCGCATTGGAGAAGAGGCTCCGCCGCCCGTGGTGGGAGAAGCCGGTCACGACCACGAGCACTGAGCCGCACATGGTCACTGTCGTATCTGACGCGGCCGGGCGCTTGCGTGCTATCGCGGACGAGTTCAGCGGCGATGTGCGGCGGGCTGTGCTGATCGAGGACATGCTGCAGCATGTGCAGGGGGTCCGTGCGGTACACGCATACCCGCGCACGGCCGCGGTGGTGGTGTGGTTCTCGAAGGCAAGTGGTTCGGCCGATGAGATCCTGGCCGCACTGGTCGGCGCCCTCGATGCCCCGTTACCGGATTCGTCGATGCGAGAACCGCATTCGTCCGATGTGCGCAACGGCGACGTGCTGCGCATGGCCGTGGGCGGTGCGGCCCTGGTGGTGCTCGGAGTTCGCCGGTATCCGCTGCGGCGTCCGCCGCTTCTGGGGCCGACAGGCCGGGTATTGGCAACGGCAGTCACGATTTTCAGCGGCTATCCGTTCTTGCGGGGTGCACTTGCCGCACTGCGCAGCGGCAGATCGGCAGGCACGGATCTGTTGGTGTCGGCGGCCACCGTGGCCAGCCTGGTGCTGCGGGAGAACGTGGTTGCCCTGACCGTGTTGTGGCTGCTCAACATCGGCGAGTATCTGCAGGACCTCACGCTCCGGCGTACCCGTCGCGCCATCGCGGATCTGTTGTCGGGCAGCCAGGACACCTCGTGGGTCCGTCTGCGCGATGGCACCGAGGTTCAGGTCGCTACGGCATCGCTGGTGATCGGCGACGAGGTGGTGGTCCACGAGCAGGTGGCCATTCCCGTCGACGGCGAGATAGTGGACGGTGACGCGATCGTCGACCAATCGGCCATCACAGGTGAAACCCTGCCGGTCAGTGTCGTGGCCGGGGGACAGGTGCATGCGGGCTCGGTCGTCATGCGCGGCCGCATCGTCGTGCGTGCCGCGGCCGTTGGCGGACAGACGATCATCGGCCGGATTATCACGCGGGTTGAGCAGGCGCAGCGTGACCGCGCGCCGATTCAGACTGTCGGTGAGAACTTCTCACGCCGATTCGTTCCGGCCTCGTTCCTACTGTCGCTGGGCACCCTGATGGTGACGAGGGATGTGCGGCGCGCGATGACGATGCTTTTGGTGGCTTGCCCGTGCGCGGTGGGATTGTCTACCCCCACCGCCATCAGTGCGGCCATCGGCAACGGAGCGCGCAGGGGAATCCTGGTCAAGGGCGGTTCCCATCTGGAACTTGCCGGCCGAGTCGACGCATTCGTGTTCGACAAGACCGGAACGTTGACCATCGGCCGGCCGGTGGTAACGAACATCGTTGCCTTCAAAGAAGGTTGGGAGCCGGAACAGGTGCTCGCGTACGCGGCGAGCTCCGAGATCCACGCTCGGCATCCCTTAGGGGAGGCTGTCATCCGCTCGACCGAGGAACGCCACATCGTCATCCCGCCGCACGAGGAGTGTGAGGTGTTGGTTGGCCTGGGGATGCGGACCCGTGCCGACGGGCGCACCCTCCTGTTGGGCAGCCCGGCACTGCTGAGCAAGGAGAACGTCCGGGTGACCCCGGAGGCCGACGAGTGGGTGGCCAAACTCCGGCGCCGCGCCGAAACTCCGCTTCTACTGGCAGTGGACGGCGTTCTCGTCGGACTCATCAGTCTGCGCGACGAGATCCGTCCTGAGGCTGCCGAGGTGCTGGCGGCACTGCGGTCATCGGGTGTCAAGCGGGTGGTCATGCTCACCGGCGATCACACCGAGACAGCACGGGCCGTGGCAGAGGAATTGGGAATCGAAGAGTGGCAGGCCGAGGTGCTGCCCGAGGACAAGCTCCAGACCGTGAGTCAACTGCGCAGCGCCGGGCATGTCGTCGCGATGGTTGGTGACGGCGTCAACGACGCGCCCGCGCTGGCGGCGGCAGATATCGGAATTGCCATGGGACTCAACGGAACCGATGTGGCGGTGGAAACCGCTGACGTGGCCCTGTCTAGTGACGACCTGCGTAAGCTGCTCGACGTGCGTGGGCTGGGCGGCCGGGCCGTGACTGTTATCCGACAGAACTACGCCATGTCGATCGCCGTCAACGCTATCGGGCTGGTAGTGGGCGCCGGGGGTGCACTCTCGCCGGTTATCGCGGCCATATTGCACAACGCGTCTTCGGTCGCTGTCGTCACCAACAGCTCTCGCCTCATCGGCCACGAACTCGACGGCCGACCTTCGCTCTCACCGACGCGACACCGGCAGCCGGCGGATCTACCTCGAGTAGTGCCCTGACCGTCCAGCGGAAATGACTGTTTCAGAGGGATTACGAAGACCTACCTCGGTCTGACGGGCCCCTGAACCAACGGAAGAATCACGTCGTCGACCATACGGCGCATGTACGTCTCGTCGATGACAGTCCTCTTGAGGGCCGCAGTGAGGCTGAGGCCCAGCGGTATGTCGTACACCAGTGACAGGTCGCGGCCGCGGGCTATCTCGCCGCGCTCGGCGGCGCGGGCGAACACGACTTCCATCCGCTTCCGGGTTTGTGACAGGAGCAGGTCATCCAGCGCTGCCGCCAGTGTGGAGTCGTTGACGGCCTCGGCGATGATTCCCGCCAGCAGGTTGCCGGTAAGGATGTCGTTGTCGCCGAAATCCCTTGCCTCGTAGAGAGCATGCAAGTCACCGCGCAAGCTCCCGGTGTCCGGAACGTCGTCGAGCTTCCCGAGCGAAGGGCGCCCGTGCAGGATCGCATCCGCGGTGAGCGCGGCCTTCGAAGACCAGCGCCGATAGATGGCTGCCTTACCCACACCGGCACGAGCGGCGATCACGTCCATGCTCATCGCGTCGTATCCCTGCTCGGCAAGCACGATGAACGCCGCCTCCAGGATGGCGAGATCCAACGACCTGTTCAGCCGCCCGGGTGTTCTTTGTCGTTGAATGGCAGTATTTTTCGTCATGGGGTCCGCGCAGTGGTGTAGTGACGAAGGTTCAGCGGCCACCAGAACCAGCGGCCAAGCAGCGCGGCGATGGCCGGGGTCATGAAGGACCGCACGATCAGGGTGTCGAAGAGCAGCCCGAGTCCGATCGTCGTCCCGAGTTGCCCCACGATGCGCAGGTCACTGACCACCATGGCGCACATGGTGAATGCGAACACGAGGCCGGCGTTGGTCACCACCTTGCCGCTGCCGCCCATGGCCCGGATGAATCCGGTCTTGAGCCCACCGTGCAACTCTTCCTTGAAGCGTGCGATGAGCAGCAGGTTGTAATCCGAGCCCACGGCCAAGAGGATGATCACCGACAACGGCACTACGAACCAATGCAAGTCCATGCCCAACAGGTCCTGCCAAATCAGCACCGACACTCCGATGGATGCGCCGAGCGACACCGCCACCGTGCCGACAATGACGAGAGCGGCGACCACGCTGCCGGTGACGAGCAGCATGATGATGAAGATCAAGCACAGTGACGCGATGCCCGCCAGGATGAGGTCGTACTTCGCTCCTTCCTGCAGGTCCTTGTTCGCGGCGGCGGTTCCGCCCAGGTAGACCTTGGCATTCTCTAGCGGGGTGCCCTTGATCGAATCAGCCACTGCCTCTTTGATATTGCCGACGGTCGCGATGCCCTCCACGGAGGCCGGGTTCCCTTGATGAGAGACCGTCATCCGGACGGCCTTACCGTCGGGGGACAGGAACATCTTCAATCCGCGTTTGAAGTCGGCGTTCTCGAACACCTCGGGCGGCAGGTAGAACGAGTCGTCGTTCTTGGCTTGATCAAAGTACTTGCCGATCAGGGTGGAGTTCTTGGTGCTCTCATCCATCTGATTCATGATCCCGGACATGGTGCTGTGCATGGTCAACAGCGTTCCGTGCATGGACTTCATGATGGCGATCATGGGTGGAAACTCCGCGAGCATCCGCGGCATCAGGACGTCGACCTTATCCATGTTCACCAGCATGCCGTCCATGTCTTCCACCATCGCATCGACGCCATCGAGAGCATCGAACACGGTACGGCTCGCCCAGCAGATCGGGATATCGGCGCAGTGCTTCTCCCAATAGAAGTAGTTGCGAATCGGCCTGAAGAAATCGTCGAAAGTAGCCATCAGGTCGCGCATGTCGTGCATTTTGCCTTGCATCACCTTCATCTGGCCGGTCATATCGTGCATGATGTCGGTGAGTTCGCGCATCATGTCGTACACGCGTTCCATGGTGCCGATCAAGGTTCCCATCTGGTCTGCCATGGTCAGCATGTCCGCCATGCGGTCCTTCATGTACTTCATGTTCTGGATCTGGCCGGCACCCTGCAGGCCGATCTGGAACGGTATCGAGCTGTGTTCGATGGGGGTTCCCAGCGGCCGGGTGATCGCCTGTACTCGGCCCACCCCGCGGGCATGGAACGCCGTCTTGGCGATTCTGTCGATGACCAGCATGTCCGCCGGATTACGCATATCGTGATCGGCTTCGATCATGAGCATTTCGGGGTTCATCCGGGCCGGGGAGAAATGCCGTTCGGCGGCGGCATAGCCGACTTTTGAGGGCACGTTATCCGGCATGTACTGGCGGTCGTCGTAACCCGGGGTGTATCCCGGCAGGGTGAGTAATCCGACGAGTGCAATCCCAATAGTGACAATGAGAATCGGACCTGGCCAGCGCACCACCGCGGCACCGATACGTCGCCAGCTGCGCTCGTCATGCTTGCGTTTGGGCTCGAACAGTCCGAAGCGGCTACCCAACGCCAGCACCGCGGGAGCTAGGGTGAGTGCCGCCGCGACGATCACGAAAATGACTAGCGCACAGGGCACGCCCATGGACCGGAAGAGCGGTAGGCGCGTCAAGCTCAGGCACAGGGTCGCACCCACGATGGTCAGGCCCGATCCCAAGATCACGTGCGACACACCGGAATACGCGGTGTAGAAGGCTGCCTCTCGATCTTCTCCGGACTGGCGCGCTTCGTGATATCGGCCCAGCAGGAAGATCACGTAGTCGGTGCCTGCGGCGATGCCCAGCATCGTGACCATGCTGACGGCATAGGTTGACAGTCCGATCACGTTGAGATTGCCCAATGTCGCGACCACTCCCTGGCCTGCCATCAGTTCCACCCCAACGACCACCAGTGCCAGGAACATCGTTATCACCGAGCGGTACACGAAGAGCAGCATCACGACGACGACGCCTACCGCGATGAGCGTGGTCTTCTGCATGCTCTTGTTGCCCGCCGTTCCCGTATCGGCACTTGCGGCAGTGCCTCCGGTGACGTAGGCCTGCACGCCGTCGGGGCCGGGGGTTTCGGCGATGATCTTGCGAACGGCATCGACGGATTCATTGGCCAAGGTGGTGCCCTGGTCTCCGGCCAGGTTCACCTGAACGTAGGCAGACTTCCCGTCGGCGCTCTGAGCGCCGGAGGCGGTGAGCGGGTCTCCCCAGTAGTCAGAGATGTGTTGTACGTGAGCCGGATCGGCCTTCAGCTTTTTGATGATCTCGTCGTAGAAGCGGTGCGCCTGGTCCGCCAGCTCTTGCTTCCCCTCGAGCACGATCATCACTGAGCTGTCGGAGTCGAACTCCCCGAACACCTTGCCCGTGTGCATCATCGCGATCATCGAGGGAGCGTCCTTGGGGGACATTGACACTGAATGTGCCTTGCCCACTTCATCAAGGGAGGGTGTGACGACATTGAGGATGATGGCAATGCCCAGCCAGAAAAGGATGATCGGGATCGACAAGGTCCGGATCATCCGCGCGATTCGTGGAGGACGCGCGGCCTGATCACCGCCGCCGTGCCTCATGCGGACTTCACCAGGCAGTAGATGTAGGCGTTGTGCTCGTTGGAAACTCGTTCCACCTTGACCTCGCCGTTGACGATGATCCGGCAGCCGATGCGGTTGCCGTCACCCTGGGCCACGATGTTCCCGCTCAATGACGGCAAGATCGACACGATCTTGAACGACCACGGCAGCTGAACGGCGTCGACCCGAGTCGGTTGCGCATCTTCGTTGAAGTAGTTCACATCGGCCATGGCGCCCGGCTCTCCAAATATCTCGTATACGAGGGTTTTTGGGTTATACGGGACGGCATCCTTGGCGTTGTTGTCGGCAGAAGAGGTAAAGGAGTCCGAGCCGAAAATCCCGCGGACCCGGAGTACCGCGAATCCGCCGACCGCCAGTATCGCGGCGATCAGCAGCGGCATCCAGATCCGTCGTATCACACGAAGCATCCCAAACCCCTTTGCGCTCAATATGATTGGCACAGCACTGACGGTCTTACGTGTTGGAACTGCCGCAGCTGGTCGAGATGGGCGTCTTTGCCCCACACGGAACTGAAGTTCCGCATGATGGTCGGGACGGTACCCCACTTCGACTCCGTGCGCCACACCAGCGAGCTAACTATGCGGCCGCTCGGGACGCCCCGATTCGCCCAATCGCGGCGGCACGCCCGCAGGGGAGGGGCTGAGCCGCCCGGCGAGACGATCGGCCCCGGGATCCTGGGGCGCCTGGTCGTCTCACCAGTCACAAAACTAATGACAAGTATGCACGGATGTTGATCCGTCGCCGCAGTGGATCTTGGTCGAGGTAAGGCGGCGGAAATTTGCGCTCACGGTGAGTTAATCGCATAAATATTTCATAGCGTCCACCCGGTGAGATATTCGCCGAATATACACACCTGGCAAACCATGTAAATTGCTGTGAATGATCTGTGTAGGTGTGCGACATGGGCCCGAAAGTGCCTATTTAGCACGGCTTTAACTGGCAGCAGTGCTACGGTGAGCGACTGCTCGGGAGAACGCTCGACCGGAGTAATGGCTAATAGTTACAGATCTCGCTTGAATTGTGAATTCCTTGTTTCCCGGCTATCAATGGGCTGTTAATGCGGGATGTAGTAGGGGTTCGAAAGAGGCCATTGTGCGATGTCGCGCGACTACTTAAGTCGAGACACTGTGATCCTGATCTCCCGAGTCGCGAATTCCTTTCGCGCACCTTATCTTTAGGTCTGTCGGGTTCTACTGCTAGTTGTCTCCAGTTCTACTACCAGGCAGATTGTCGTGTGCGAGGAGGACGTAGCAAGATGAAAAACGCGTCTGTGACCCCAGTTGCAGTTATCGGGATGGGGTGCCGGCTTCCGGGTGGGATCGAGTCACCCGAACAGTTCTGGCAGGCGCTGCTGCGCGGCGAGGACTTCATTACTGAGGTGCCTCCCGCGCGTTGGGACCTGAGTGAGTACTACGACCCCGAATCCGGCGTACCGGGCAAGTCGCCCTCCAAGTGGGGGGCCTTCCTTGATGACGTCGGCGGCTTCGACGCGGACTTCTTCAGCATCAACGAACGTGAGGCCGTCTCGATCGATCCTCAACATCGCGTGTTGCTCGAAACATCTTGGCAAGCAGTGGAACATGCGGGTCTTAATCCACTGACCCTTGCCGGCTCGCAGACCGGTGTGTTCGTGGGAGTGACCCACAACGACTATCAGTTGGTGGCCGCGGACGCGGCAGATCTCGGCGGTCCTTACGGATTCGCGGGAACGAACTTCTGCATGGCATCGGGGCGTATCTCGTACGCCCTGGGTGTGCATGGACCGTCGTTGACGGTCGATGCCGGGTGCGCCGCAGGGTTGGCGACTGTGCATATGGGGTGCCAGAGCTTGGCGGCAGGCGAAAGTGATCTCGTGCTGGCCGGTGGAGTCAACCTGGTCTTGGAGCCGCGCAGGTATGTCGGTGCCTCGCAGCAGCGCATGCTCTCTCCGACTGGGCGTTGCCACACATTCACAGGCGAGGCCGACGGTTTCGTGATGTCTGAGGGCTGCGTCATGATTCTGCTAAAGCGGCTGGACGATGCGGTGCGCGACGGGGACCGGATCTTGGCGGTCGTGCGGGGTACGGCCTCGAATCAGGATGGGCGAACGGTGAATCAGTCGACTCCGTCCGCAGATGCGCAGGCGGCCGCATGCCGCACAGCGCTCGCGGCTGCGGGTGTGGACGCCAATAGCGTTGGGCTGATCGAGGCACACGGCACCGGTACACCTGTCGGTGATCCCATCGAGTACACGGGCCTGGCGCAGGTATATGGAGTCGACGGGCCCTGTGCGGTGGGGTCGGTGAAGACGAACTTTGGGCACACCATGTCGGCGGCCGGTGCGCTGGGGCTGATGAAGATCGTCCTCGCGGTGGAGCATGGCGTGATTCCGCCTAACCTGCATTTCACCGGGATCCCCGACAAGCTTGCCGGTGTTACGACCAACCTTTTTGTGCCACAATCGGTTAGCCCATGGCCCGGGGAGATTGAGGGCCCGCGGCGGGCCGGGGTATCGGCGTACGGGATGTCGGGCTCCAACGTGCACGCGGTGATTGAGCAAGCTCCGCCCGTGGACTCGCCCGTAGCCCCCGCGACGGAGTCGCCGCTCGGGTCGCAGCTGATCTTCCCGGTGTCGTCGACGTCCGCCGAGGAATTGCGACGAACTGCAGGCAGTTTGGCCGACTGGGTGGCCGAGCGGCCTGACCTTGCTCTCGGCGATGTGGGGTACACCCTGGCGCGCCGAAGGGCGCACCGGTCGGTGCGTACCTCGGTGGTGGCCAGCGGGGCAGAAGAGCTGATCGCGGCGTTGCGTACCGTTGCCGAGGGCGAGGCTCCCTACCCGGCCGCTGTGGCGCAGGATGATCGGGGCCCGGTCTGGTTGTTCTCGGGTCAGGGCTCGCAATGGGCAGGCATGGGTGCTGAATTACTCAGCAAGGAACCGGTATTCGCGGCGACTATCGCCCGCCTCGAACCCCTGATCGCTGCGGAATCCGGGTTCTCGGTGACCGAAGCGGTCTCGGCGCCGGAGACAGTTACCGGTATAGATCGTGTCCAGCCGACATTGTTCGCCATGCAGGTGTCGCTGGCCGCCACCATGGTGTCCTACGGCGTTACCCCAGGCGCGGTGATCGGGCATTCGATGGGCGAGGTTGCCGCGGCCGTCGTGTCCGAAGCGTTGTCGCTCGAAGATGGTGTCAAGGTCATCTGCCGTCGTTCCCAACTGATGTCGCGTATCGCCGGCGCCGGTGCCATGGCGTCCGTCGATCTACCGGCTCAGCAGGTCGTGTCGGAACTGGCTGATCGCGAAATCCACGATGTGGTGCTGGCCGTGGTCGCGTCACCGCAGTCGACGGTGGTCGGCGGTGCGACAGAGACGGTCCGCCAGTTGATCGCCGAATGGTCGGATCGCGGATTGATGGCACGCGAGGTAGCGGTCGACGTCGCGTCGCATTCACCGCAGGTGGACCCCATCCTTGATGACCTCGCCGATGCCCTCGAAGATCTCACGCCGCGGACACCCGTTGTCCCGCTGTACTCTTCGGTCGCATTCGACCCGCGCGAAAAGCCAGTCATGGACGCCGACTACTGGGTGGACAACCTGCGCCATACGGTGCGCTTCGCCGCAGCGGTGCAGGCGGCTCTGGACGACGGGTATCGCGTTTTCGGTGAGCTGGCGCCCCACCCGCTGCTGGTGTATCCGGCGGAACAGACCGCACGCAGCGTGGATATCCCGATGGTCGCGTTGGCCGCTATGCGGCGCGAGCAGGAGTTGCCGCATGGGCTCCGAGACTTCGTGGGAGACCTGTATACGGCGGGCGGCGCCGTGGACTTCTCGGTGCTGTATCCATCCGGGCAACTGGTGGATGTGCCGCTGCCCAGTTGGACACGCCAGTCATATCTGTTGGATCTGTCCGCGCAGACGCAACCGGGCCAGGGCGGTCACACCGTGGCCGTGCACCCTCTACTCGGCGCGCATGTGCGACTGACCGAGGAACCGGAGCGCTATATCTGGCAGGCCGACGTCGGCACGGAGGCGCAGCCGTGGATCGCCGACCATCAGGTCCGTCATGTCGCGGTGTACCCAGGGGCCGCATACTGCGAGATGGCGCTCTCGGCGTCCGCCGCAGTGTTCGGTGAAGGCGCTGTAGTAGAGGACGTTTCGTTTGAGCAACTGCTGACGCTGGGGGAGTCGACACCGATCTCGGCGACGGGCACCGTGAAGTCCCCGGACGTGATCGAGTTCGTGGTGGAAACCCGTGACGAAGGGAACACCGCCAAACGCGCCACGGCGGTCTTGGGCAGTGGCGGTGAGTTCGACACTCCCGCGGCGTACGACCTGGCCGCCTTGCGCGCGGAGCACCCTCATCGCGCGGAGGGCGACGAGCTACGAGAGTCTTTCGACGAGAGGGGAGTTCAGTACGGCCCGGCCTTCCAGGGCCTGGCGGCGGCATACCGCGGCGACGAGTCCGTCAGGTCGGTGCTGGCGGAAGTCACTCTGCCGCGCTCTGCCCGGGTGCAGCAGAGCAGCTACATCGTTCACCCCGCCCTTCTGGACGCCTGCTTCCAATCCGTGATCGCGCTCCCGGATGTCCAGGAAGCCAGCAAGGATGCGCTACCGCTCCCCAAAGGTGTGCGCAGTCTGCACGCATACGAATCCGCGCGCTCCACCCAGTACTGCTACACCAGGGTGACCAAGGTGAGTGCGAACGAAGTGGAAGCCGATATCGATCTGCTGGACGAGCATGGCACCGTCCTGGTTGCCGTGCGGGGCTTCCGCTTTGGTACCGGAGCTTCCGATGACGAGCAGCGTGATCAGCTGCTCAACAACCGGCTGCTGGCGATCGAATGGCAGCAGCAGCGGTTGCCTGAGGCGGTACCGAATGCCCCGCGTCGGTGGCTGCTGGTCAGCACGGGTGAGACCGTGGACCCGTGGGCGACGGAGCTGATCGATTCACTCAAGCTTCGCGAGAGTGAGGTTGCGCTGATCCAGTGGCGCCCGAATACCGATCGTGTTGCGGCCCTAAAGCTTCTGTACGACCAGCTGGAAGCCGGCGGATTCGAGGGCGTGCTCATCGTGACGGCCCCGGGGGCCGATGGCGGTGCAGACCGGGTCGCCATGCAAGGTGCGGATCAGGTTCGGCATCTGGTGCGGATAACCCGAGAGTTGGTGGACCTCCCGGGCGAACCACCGCGGCTGTACGTGGTGACGCGCAACGCACAGACGGTCGCGCCCGGCGATGTGACCAACTTGGAGCAGGCCGGATTGCGGGGCTTGGTGCGCGTCATCGGCGCCGAGTATCCCCACTTGCGTGTCACGCACATCGATGTCGACGGCCACACCGCAGCCCAGAATGTGGCGGGGGAGCTGGTCTCCGGCTCGGAGGAGGACGAGACCGCGTGGCGTGATGACCACTGGTACCGGGCGCGTCTGAACCTGGGTCCGCTCGGCCCCGAGGATTGGCGCAGTACCGTTGCGACACCTAACAACGAGGGCGTGCGGTTCGAAGTTCGTACGCCCGGTGATCTGGAGTCGCTCGGATTCGTCGCATTCGACCGGGTCGCACCGGGGCCGGGACAGATCGAGGTATCGGTCACGGCCACCAGCATCAACTTCGCCGACGTTCTGAATGTGTACGGCCGGTACTCGAGTTTTGAAGGCCGGCAGGAGCTCGGTGTCGACTTCGCGGGCGTGGTGACGGCTGTCGGGACGGGAGTGACCCAGCATCACGTCGGTGACCGGGTAGGCGGTATGACGCCCACCGGCGCCTGGAGAAGCTTCGTGGTGGTCGATGCAAACCTTGCGGCGACGCTCCCGGCGGAGGTACCCGATAGGGAGGCGGCCGCTGTCCCGGGTGCGCATGTCACCGCGTGGTACGGGCTGCACGAGCTTGCCAGGATCTCCGCACGCGACAAGGTGCTGATCCATTCCGGCACCGGTGGTGTCGGGCAGGCGGCCATCGCCATCGCGCGTGCCGCCGGGGCAGAGATCTACGCCACTGCGGGCAGCGCGGAACGACGGGACCTGTTGCGCAGTTGGGGAATCAAGCACGTTTACGATTCCCGCAGTACGGATTTCGCCGAGCTGATCCGCCGCGATACCGACGGTTACGGGGTCGACATCGTGCTCAATTCGCTCACCGGTGCCGCGCAGCGGGCGGGTGTGGAACTGTTGACCTTCGGTGGCCGCTTCATCGAGATCGGCAAGCGCGATATCTACGGTGACACCCGGCTGGGTCTGTTCCCATTCCGCCGAAACCTGTCGTTCCACGCTGTCGATCTCGTCCTGGTGGCGAAGACGCGGCCGGAAGCGATCTACCGGACGCTCACCGCTCTGTATCAGCAGATGGCGGACGGCGTGCTCCCGTTGCCGGAGATCTCGTCCTCTCCATTGCAGGACGCTGCCGAGTCGATCCGTGTGATGGGTGCTGCGGGACATACCGGAAAGCTCGTTCTGGACCTGCCGAAGGCGGGCAAGGTCGACGCGGTGATCCCGGCGTCGCATGCGCCGGCGTTCCGCCGGGAGGGTGCGTACGTGATCACCGGTGGCCTCGGCGGGTTGGGCTTGTTCCTGGCGAAGAAGCTGGCGGCTGCTGGAGTCGGCCGGGTCATACTCAACGGACGCAGCGCCCCGAAGCCGGACGCGCTGGAGGTTATCGAGCAGATCCGGCAGGGCGGTGTCGAGATCGACGTAGTGCTCGGCGATATCGCCGAGCAGGAGACGGCACAGCGTCTGGTTGCTGCCGCTACGGAAACCGGAAAGCCCGTGCGTGGCGTGCTTCATGCCGCAGCGCTGGTACACGATGCCACGCTCGCCAATATCACCGATGAGCTGATCGACCGCGGCGACTGGCGGCCGAAGGTGCACGGTGCCTGGAACCTGCACGAGGCCACCGCCGATCAGCCGCTGGACTGGTTCTGCTCCTTCTCGTCGATCGCGGCGCTGGTGGGCTCACCGGGGCAGGGTGCGTACGCGGCGGCCAACAGCTGGCTGGACGGATTCACGCACTGGCGACGGGCCCAGGGGCTGCCGGCAACCGTCATCGCCTGGGGTGCCTGGTCGGAGATCGGGCAGGGCACCCACCTGGCGGAGAACGCGGATGCGGCCATCCTCCCGGACGAGGGCGCCTATGCCTTCGACACGGTGCTTCGGCACAACCGGGCCTACACCGCCTATGCGCCGATGGCCGGCATATCGTGGCTGGCCGACTTCGTCGAGCGGAGTCCGTTTGCGCAAGCATTCCGGGACGCGGGTCAAACGCAAACGGAGACAAACAAGTTCCTCGACGAGCTCAGGTCCTTGCCCCGCGAGGAGTGGCCGACCCGGCTACGCAAGTTGGTCGCCGAGCAGGTTGGTCTGGTGCTGCGCCGCTCCATCGACCCGGACCGATCCCTGCCGGACTACGGCCTGGATTCGTTAGGCAATCTGGAAATTCGTACCCGTATCCAGGCGGACACCGGCGTCCGTATCGGTCCGGCCGATGTATCGACAGTGCGCTCATTGGCGTCGCACCTGTACGACAAGTTGGCCGAACAGGAATCCGAAGTCGCATCGTCATAAGGGGATTGAAATGCGTGGTGGACCAGTAACGGTGTCGTTGACCGACAAGTGGGAGCCGTCCGCGGGATCGGTGATCACCTGGCAGCCTTCACCGGCGTCGTACGCGAAGGCTCTTGAAGCGCCGGTGAGCGAGATCCCGCCGAGCTTCATGCAGGTGCAGCATTTGCGCACGTACCTGCGGCAGGCAGCCAAGGGACTCGACTTCTCACGGGTGCTCGTTTTCACGCTGGATATGCCGGGCCGGTGCGACAAACGCGCCATGGGGCACGTGATCAACGCGCACCTGCGGCGGCACGACACGTACCGGAGCTGGTTCTCGCTCGACGATGAGCAGAACATTGTCCGGCGCACGATTGCCGATCCGGCAGACGTGGAGTTCGTTCAGGTCAAACTGGGTGAGATGACATCGGACGAGGTACGGGAGCTGGTGGTCTCGGAGACCCCGGATCCGTTCCGGTGGGACTGCTTCCGGTTCGGAATCGTCCAGAGCTCAGGCCATTTCACCTTCTACTTCAGCGTTGACCATCTGCATCTGGACGCCACCTTCGCGCGTCTGCTGATCATGGAGATCCTGATGGGATACAAGGCGCTGGTCCAGGGCGGCGCGCCCATTGAGCTTCCGCCTGCAGGCAGCTATGACGACTACTGCATCCGCCAGCACGAATTCCTTTCCGGATTGACCCCCGACTCCGAGCCTGTGCGCGATTGGGTTCGGTTCGCCGAGAACAACCGTGGCAGCCTCCCGGATTTCCCTCTGCCACTGGGGGATCACTCGGTGCCCTCCGGGACCTCGATCATCACCGAACAGCTGTTGGATGAGCAGCAGGCACTGACGTTCGAGTCCATCTGCGTGGATGCGGGTGCCCGGTTCATCGGCGGTGTCATGGCGGCACTCGGATTCGCCGAGCGCGAATTGACCGGTACCGATACGTATTACGGGATCACGCCGAGTGATGCCCGAGCGGAAGCAGATATGTTCACGACGGGATGGTTCACAGGGCTCGTCCCGATATCGGTGCCCGTCGACGGGACTTTCGGTGCTGCCGCCGTGGCGGCACAGGAATCCTTTGACCGCGGCAGGCAGCTGGTGAATGTTCCGTTCTACCGGGTGCTGGAACTGGTGCCGGAGCTCAACTGGCCCCGGCCGTATCACCCGATGATCAACTTCTTCGACGGTGGCGCTCCGCCACTTTCGCAGTTGTTCACCAACCCGCTGCTGGTCAGTAATCCCATCGGTCTGTACGCGGAGAGCAAGTCGGTGTACCAGCTGACGATCTTTATCTCGCGGTTCCCGACGGAGACAACGCTGATGATCGCGTACCCGGAAAACCCCATCGCCCGGGAATCGATCACCCGCTACGTAGACCTGGTGAAGTCCATATTCACGCGGGTCTGCCAGCAGAATGACGTTGTGCCCGCGCGGTAGTCATGTGGACCATCGTTTTGTTGATGGCACTGGGAGTGAGTGTTGAGCCCACCCGACTGGGCTTGACGGTCGTGATGCTGAACAGGCCGAGACCGCTGTTACAGCTATTCGTCTTTCTCTGCGGTGCCTTTGTCATGGGGTTAAGCCTGGGGCTCACACTGCTGTTTGTCCTGCGGGTGTCACCCATGGGGAACGCAGACGTTTCGGGTCCTTATATCCAAGTCGGGCTTGGTGTTCTCGCGTTGTTGGTGGCGGCGGTGTTGGCCATCACGGCTTCGATCCGTAGGGCTCCAGCGGCGCCGCGTGCACCGAGGTCGGGCTTCGCGGACAAGCTGACGGCGCGAGTCCGTGGTTTCCTACGGAACAACTCACTGTGGGTGGCAGGGGTCAGCGGATTGGGAATTGCCTTGCCGTCGGCGGACTTTCTGGCGGTGATCGCTCTCATCCATGCCTCGGGTGCCACGCAGCCCATACAGTCCATGGCGCTGCTCTTCTTCAACGTGGTGGCCTTCTCGATGGTTGCGCTGCCGCTCCTGAGTTATGCGGCCATGCCGGGCCGGACATACGAGATGGTGTCGTCCCTGCACACCTGGGTGCGGACGCGTCGACGGATCGACGTCGCGGGGATTGTGGCAGTGCTCGGCCTGATCATCCTCACACTGGGAGCGATCGGCATTCTCCGCGCCTAACGCCGGTGAAGTCCAGCTGTGGTGGGGTATCCATTCGGTGGTGCCATTGGTGGGGCTCCGAGCCCACCTTCAGCTCAGCGCCAACGCGAGCGCGAAGACCCCGATAAGCACTGTTGCCGCAAACGCGTCACGCCATCCCGGATAGGCCGGGTGCGCCGAGATCCGCCCCGCACCGCCCCGTGCCGTGATGGCGTCGCCCATCTCGGTGGCCCGACGGAGTGAGACGACCATCGCGGCGGTGCAGAGATCAACGACTTCCGCACGCCGCGAGGGCTTCTCGGGCTGAGGCGGCTGGAGTCTGCGTGCGGCCGCTAACAGGCGGAACTCCTCGGACAGCATGGGGAACATTCGGAACGCCAGGGAAATGGTGACCGCCCAGTCGTCGACAGGTACACGCAAGACGCGCAGCGGCCGACACAAGAGCGCCACCGCTGGGGCGATATCGGCTACTTGGGTGGTCCACGAGATGACCGCGCCGAGACCGATCAGAACCAGGCCGAGCGATGTGACGCGCAGGAAATCCAGGAAACCGCCGACACCGACGGTGGCCGGTCCGAGCGTCAGCTCGGGAGCTCCACCGTTGACGATGGTGAATAAGCTGCCCGCCACCACAAGCAACGCGACCCAGCGAGGAACGGACGGGACACACCTGGGGGAGATCCTGGCGAGTGCCGCCGTGACGAGAATAAGCAGGGCGACAAGCCCAATCGCTGTCCAGGACGGCATGATGGTCAGTAGCACCGATATCGCCAACGCGGCAATGAGTTTCGTTCCCGCCCAGAGCGCGTGGATGGGAGACGGCCCGGGCACCGGCCGCATGAGCATCAACGGACGTCGCTGACTCATCCGGCGGTCACCAACTCACCTTGCTCGAGACGAATGGTGCGGGGACACAGCGGGGACAAGCTGTCGGTGTCATGAGATATCACGATGACGGCCTGCCCCTGGTTGCGGATGCGCACCAAGAGATCGATGAGGTCGGCCTGCGCGTCAACGTCCAGACCCGCCAATGGCTCGTCGAGAATCAGCAGGCGTGGCGAGCGGGCCAGCAGTCCGGCCAGGGCGACTCGCCGCAGCTGTCCGCCGCTGAGCCGATCGATAAGAACCCCACCGATGTTCGGATCCAGGCTGACCGAGGCCAAGGCCCGAGCAATGCTGTCGGTATCCGAGGCCGAGTACCCGGCCAGCGCGGCCACCGCCGCACCGGCGTGCCCCCGCAGCAGTTGCAGTCTGGCGGCCTGGAAGCACAACGCCACCGCACCAACCTGTTCCGCGGCGGGACGGCCATCGAGCAGGCATTGACCCGCTGAGGGATCCAGCAGGCCCGCCATGATCCAGGCCAGGGTGGACTTGCCGGAACCGTTGCCGCCACAAAGCAGCATCCCGTCGCCGGAACGAACCTGAAAAGAGATGTCCCGGAGTACTGATTGCGACCATGGTGTTCCGGCCGCGTAGTCGAAAGAGACTCCCTGCACATCGAGAATCGTTTCGCCGCTGTCAGATTCGATGGGGGATGGGCGCTGCGCAGGCTCACGCGCGTCCGCGTTGCCGCTGCTGCCCAGTGACACCACCCGATCGGCGGCATTCGCCTCCTGTGGGTAATGCGTGATGTGTACCAGCCCCAAACGATGGTGCGCGGTGAGTCCATCGAGCACCTTGATGAGTGTCTGCCTGCCGGTGTGGTCGACCATGGTGGTCACCTCATCGGCGATCAGGAGAGCGGGATCCCGGGCCAATGCCGAGGCGACCGCGAGCCGCTGGAGCTCTCCGCCTGAGAGTCCTGCGGTGTCCCGATCGCCCATCCCGCCGAGACCCACCTCAACGAGCAGGCTTTCGATGTCGATCTCGCGGTCACGCGGCAGCCCCCACACGATGTCGTCGCCAATGCGTAGCCCCAGTACCTGACTCTCGGGGTGTTGCAGGACCAGCGCTGTCCCGCCCACCTGGCCCAGACCCACTCCGGCGGGCCGTTCGATGGTCCCGGTCGTGGGTGTGATCCCCGCCAAGATGCGCATCAGGGTGGACTTGCCGGAGCCATTGGCACCGGTCACCGCGATGTGCTCGCCGATATCGACGCTCATGGTCACCGGGGCCAGCGCATCCCGGTCGGCGCCGGCGTATCGATATCCGGCGTTGGTGAGCACGGTCGGCAGCGGGCCGGGCGGAACGTCCTCGTGAGGGGCGGGCAGCGTGCCCACGGACGCGAGGTCGGTAACTTCCTCGAGCCGTCGTAGGACAGGAGTCAGGACCCGCCATCCGAACGAGGTTCCGAAGATGACGATGAGCCATACCGATACCCCAAAGAACCAGGGCCAGTGCACGATCCAACCGTGCACGGCATGGTCCAATCCCGCCGCGGCGCGGCCGAGCAGCGGCACGCCATCCAACAGCGTGGCGAACCCGCCGACATTGGCGGCCACCGCACCCAGAACGACCTCGCGAAGATTCCTCAAGGCTGCGAACACGCCGACACAGAACCAGGAGACCAGCACGCCCCACAGCGCCGCGACGGCCAACATGGTTGCCGCACCGCGGTTTCGGCGCCTCACCTGGCCGGCGATCGCACCCATGTATGCGCACGTCAGCGCCGAAACCAGCCCGCCGAATCCCGCGATCAGGAAGCTGATGAGGCCGGCGGCGACACATGCCGCCAAGGCCACCCGGATGCGATGCCGGTAACAGAGCACCCCCATCGGGACGGCCCCCAACCAGGCGAACACCACCGCGCCCGGCAGCACGATGGAGACCACGGCGATAGCCCCCATGAGGGCGGCGGTCATCGCGGCCTGGGCTAACTCCGCGGGTTGCATGCGATGGGATTGCACGGTGCTTGATTACAGCACGGACCGTTCGGAGCATGGCCGACCTGCCACGCGAAGTCATCCCACGTAAACTCGCGCGGTGACTCATGACGCCTACCTCGTCGGCCTTCGCCTCGCGGGACGCAAGGTCGTAGTCGTCGGCGCCGGATCCGTCGCGCAGCGGCGTCTCGGGCTGTTGATCGCCAGCGGCGCCGATGTCCACGTGATTGCCCCCAGCGCCACCCCCGCAGTCGAAGGCATGGCCTCGATCACCCTCGACCTCAGGCCGTATCAGGACGGCGATCTCGATGGGGCGTGGTACGCAATCGCCTGCACCGACGACCCGGAGGTCAACGCCGCGGTGGTGTCCGAAGCGGACCGACGTCACATCTTCTGTGTCCGGGCTGACGCCGCCCGGGAGGGCACCGCGGTCACCCCGGCGTCCTTTAATCACGACGGCATCGCGGTCGGTGTTTTGACCGGTGGTCAGCACAAGCGGTCAGCCGCCCTGCGTTCAGCCATCCACGAGGCGTTGCAGCGCGGGCTCATCACCGAAATCGCCGAAACAAGGCCAGTGGGCGTGGCACTCGTCGGCGGGGGACCGGGTGATCCTGATCTCATTACCGTCCGTGGACGTCGGCTCCTGGCTCAGGCCGATGTGGTTGTCGCCGACCGGCTTGCTCCCGCCGAACTTCTCGCCGATCTGGGACCCCACGTCGAGGTCATCGACGCCGCGAAGATCCCCTACGGCCGCGCGATGGCTCAGCAGGAGATCAATCGGGTGCTCATTGAACGGGCGCAGGAAGGCAAGTTCGTCGTCCGTCTGAAGGGCGGGGACCCGTTCGTTTTCGCCCGTGGCTACGAAGAGGTACTGGCTTGCGCCGAGGCGGGCGTCCAGGTGACCGTCGTACCGGGTGTGACCAGCGCAATCTCCGTTCCTGCGGCTGCCGGGGTGCCCGTCACCCATCGTGCGGTCAACCACGAGTTCGTGGTGGTCAGCGGACACGTCGCGCCGGGACATCCGGAATCGTTAGTCAATTGGGATGCGCTTGCTGCCTTGAAGGGGACCATCGTGTTGCTGATGGCCGTCGAGCGCATCGAGCAGTTCGCGAAGGTGCTCATCGATGGGGGCCGACCTGCGGATACCCCGGTGCTGGTGGTGCAACACGGCACGACTGATGAGCAACGCTTGCTGCGCGCCGACCTTGCCAGTGCGCCAGAGCGCATTCGCTCGCAGGGCATTAGGCCGCCGGCAATCATCGTCATCGGCCCCGTTGCTGCGTACGGCGCCTCTTTGTGACCTAAGGGCACGTTAAGAGGACGGTAAGGTGTCCTCCATGCCTGCCCTCAGCGTCGAGCAGCTCACTCAAAAGGCGCGAGAACTCCTGCCGTCCCGGCACTACCTGTATGCCGTCATCGCGATTGCCGGTATGCAGTTCCTGGCCACCATGGACGGCACCATCGCGGTCGTCACACTGCCCAAGATTCAGGCCGAGCTGCACCTCAACGATGCCACCCGAAGCTGGGTCATCACCGCGTACATGCTGTCCTTTGGCGGGCTGATGTTGCTCGGTGGACGCCTCGGTGACACCTTCGGCCGCAAGCGCGTCTTCATCGGTGGTATCGCGCTGTTCACCCTCGCGTCCATCGGGGTGGGTCTCGCGCAGGAGGACATCGGCCTGGCTGTCTTCCGTCTCATCCAGGGCGTGGGTGCGGCCGTCGCATCTCCCACCGCGCTGGCATTGGTCGCGACCACGTTCCCCAAGGGGCCGCTGCGTACCGCGGCCGTCGCGGTGTTCGGTGCCATGACGGGGGTGGGTTCCATCGCCGGACTGATTGTCGGCGGTGCGCTGGCCGAAGTGTCCTGGCGTCTGGCGTTCCTTATCAATGTGCCTGCCGGTGCGCTCATGATCTATCTCGCCGTGCGGTCGCTGTCCGAGACCGAACGTGAACCGATGAAGCTCGACGTCACGGGATCGGTGCTGGCGACACTCGGCTGTACCGCCGCGGTGTTCGGCTTCACTCAGGGCCCCGACCGTGGCTGGGATTCCCCCTACACGATCGTGTCGCTGATCGTCGCCGCCGTGCTCCTGATCGCATTCCTGCTCGTCGAACGCACCGCGGAGAACCCGGTGCTGCCGCTTAGCCTGTTCAAGGACCGCAATCGGGTCGCTACCTTCGCGGCGATTTTCATGGCAGGCGGGGTGCTCTTCACCCTGACCATCACCATCGGCCTGTACATGCAGGACCTAATGAAATACAGCCCGCTGCGAACCGGCGTCTCTGCCATTCCGTTCGTCGTCGGCATGGGAATCGGTTTGGCCCTGTCGTCGCAACTCGTCACGCGCATGGCGCCTCGGGTGCTGATTCTGTGCGGTGGCGTCGTGGTGTTTGGCGCGATGCTGTACGGCTCGACGGTTGACCGGACCATCGATTACTTCCCGGATTTCGCGACGCTCATCTTCGTCGGTGGACTCGGCATCGGCACCATCGTGGTGCCGGTGATCCTCTCGGCCATCACCGGCGTGGATGCCGACCGCATCGGGCCGCTATCCGCCATTTCTCTCATGCTGCAGAACCTGGGTGGCCCCATCGTTCTGGTGATCATCCAGGCGATCATCACCTCGCGCACGCTGTATCTGGGCGGAGCCAAGGGGCCCGTGCAGAACATGAACCAAGCGCAGCTGCACGCCCTCGACCACGGCTACACCTACGGCCTCTTGTGGATCGCCGGAACAGCTGTGCTGGTCGGAGTGGCGGCGTTGTTCATCAGCTACACCGCTGCCGACGTCGCGCATGCGCAGAAGGCACAGTCGGCGCACGACCAGGGCCTGGACGAAGAACAACCGGCCTAGCAGTCCTGCGGGGTGTAGTCCCCGGCACGGAACAGCAGTCCGTTGGTGACGGGGATGCCGTCGTTGACGGTGATGTGACAGGACATCCGGAACACGCTCGGAGGTCCGGCCGCGGTCACCCGAAGAACCGGTGAAGCTCCGTTGAGCTTCACCGTGCGCTCCCAGTAATACCCGGCGAACGTGTGTCCGGACTCCTCCCGGAGCTGATTCCCGTCTTGGTACGAGACGGTGAAGTCGGCATTGCCGATTCCAATTGCCGACAACGAATATTTGACCGTGGCCGGGGCGGCGTCGGCCGGTGCCGCGACTCCCAGGCCGAACATCGCCACCGCCGGAATGATCGCCCACGCACGCATGCGCTCGATGCTAGCCGGAGGCCTCGACGGCGCGCCGATATGCTGTGCAACCGTGATTACCCGACTTTCCGAGCTATTCGTACGCACGCTGCGCGACGACCCGGCCGACGCCGAGGTTCCCAGCCACAAGCTGCTCATCCGCGCGGGCTATGTGCGGCCCATCGCGCCGGGTGTCTACAGCTGGCTGCCGCTCGGCCTTCGGGTCCTCCGCAAGATCGAGAACATCGTCCGCGAAGAGATGAATGCCATTGGCGGCCAGGAGATCCTGCTGCCGGCTCTGCTTCCGCGCGCACCGTATGAGACCACGAACCGATGGACCGAGTACGGCGATTCGCTGTTCCGGCTCAAGGACCGGCGCGATAACGACATGATGCTGGGCCCCACCCACGAGGAGCTCTTCGCGCTCACCGTGAAGGGGGAGTACAGCTCCTACAAGGATTTCCCGGTCATCCTCTACCAGGTCCAGACGAAGTACCGGGACGAGGCGCGTCCGCGTGCGGGCATTCTGCGTGGGCGCGAATTCGTCATGAAGGATTCGTATTCCTTCGACACCTCCGATGACGGGCTCAAGACGGCTTATCACGCGCACCGTGAGGCGTACCAACGGATCTTCGGCCGGCTGGGCCTGGACTATGTGATTGTGGCCGCCACGTCAGGAGCCATGGGCGGTAGTGCATCCGAGGAGTTCCTCGCCGAAAGTCCCACCGGGGAAGACACTTTCGTTCGATGCGTGGAATCCGGATATGCCGCCAACGTCGAGGCGGTTGTCACACCGGCACCGCCGGCGCGGTCCGTCGAAGGACTTCCCGAAGCAGTGGTGCACGAGACGGGTGACACTCCGACCATCGCGACTCTGGTGGACTGGGCGAACTCCGCCGATCTCGGCAGGCCCGTGACGGCGGCGGACACTCTCAAGAACATTCTGCTGAAGGTGCGCCAGCCCGGTGGTGAGTGGGAGCTGCTCGCCGTTGGCGTACCCGGGGATCGTGAGATTGACGACAAGCGCCTCGGTGCCGCGCTGGAGCCCGCCGAGTACGAGCTGCTCGGTGACGCGGACTTTGCCAAGCATCCGTTCCTAGTGCGCGGCTACATCGGACCGAAGGGATTGATCGCGAACGGTGTTCGCTACCTGGTCGACCCTCGGATCGTGGAGGGCACCAGCTGGATCACCGGTGCCGATGAACCCGGCAAGCACGTGGTCAACCTGGTCGCCGGTCGCGACTTCGCCCCCGATGGAACCATCGAGGCCGCCGAGGTCCGCGACGGTGACCCTTCGCCCGACGGTGGCGGGCAACTGGTGTCGGCACGCGGGATCGAGATCGGCCACATTTTCCAGTTGGGCCGCAAGTACACCGACGCATTTACTGTCGACGTGCTCGGCGAGAACGGCAAACCGGTGCGGCTCACCCAGGGCTCCTACGGTGTCGGCGTCTCGCGGCTGGTGGCCGTCGTCGCCGAGCAGCAGCATGACGAGCTCGGGCTGCGCTGGCCCGCCGCGGTATCGCCGTTCGATGTGCACGTCGTCATCGCCAACAAGGACGACGCCGCGCGGGCGGGGGCCGAGCAGCTTGCCGCCGACCTGGATCGGCTGGGGCATGAGGTGCTGCTCGATGACCGCACCGTCTCGCCGGGGGTCAAGTTCAAGGACGCCGAGCTGCTTGGTGTGCCCTGGATCGTGGTGATCGGCCGCGGTTGGGCCGACGGAACCCTCGAATTGCGCAACCGGTTCACCGGGGAGGCGCAGTCCATTGCGGTGGCCGACGCTGTGACGTCCGTCACGGAGGCGATTTCGGTAGGCGATAAGGTATAGACATGCCGTCTTTTAAGCTTGCCCCGCTGGTCGAAAGCGATTTCAACACAAGCGATTTCGTGTATACGTTCTCCACCCCGCTGCCCAAGGATGCGGCGACGGTGTGGGCCGAGCTCAATGGTGAAAGTCCGCTGCACTGGTGCAAAGCCATCAACAAGATCAGCTGGACTTCGCCGGAGCCGCGGGGCGTGGGCTCCACCCGCACCGCCAAGCTCGCGCTTCCCGGTGCCGCGGTCAACGAGCGGTTCATTGTGTGGGAGGAGAGCCCCGAGCGGTACCGCAACGCGTTCACCGTCGAGACGGCGACCTTCCCGGGCACCAAACGGTTCGGTGAGCTCTACGAGGTGGTGGGCACCGCGACGGGCTCGCTGTTCACCTGGAGCTTCTTCATCGAGCCGTCTCTCGGCTTCACCCGCCACCTCAAGCCGGTGATCCGTCGTGGGCTGTCCGGTCTGATCACCGACACCCAGAAGCACTTCGCCTAGGTTTCGGTTCCTCCTGGGAACGCGATACTGGCGGGCGTGATGTCCGCGGTGACCCGCCACCGCGCCGCGCGGATCGCGCTCTCTGTGAGCATCCGGACAGCGAATCCACGATCATCACCGTTGTCGGCCTGTTCGGCGACGGCGCGCCAGCGCGCGGCCGTGTCCGCCTCGACCTGCAGCGCCAACGTGGTGGCGTCGGCGGGGGTGTTCACCGGGAACGGAGTCTTGTAGCCGGCGGCGGCGACCGGTGCGGTCACCGAACGGCCACGTAGTTTGGCGATGCATTCCTCGCGGCATAGCCGGTGTTCGATGAGGCACTCGGTGACCAGCCAGTTGTTGTCGGGCACCGAGTGCGCCGATACCAGCCCGTACGCATAGATGGCGGCGTGTTCATTGGCCAGGGCGTCGGCCAGTGCGGTGTCGTCGGCCGAGGCGGGCGGCTGCGGTGTGGGTTCGGTCGTTGTCATGGCAAGTCAACTTCGGCTGCCGAGGCACAGGCTGCGCTGATCGAGGCCAGCAATCCGGCGCGGTATCCGCTCTGTTTCGTCGCCAGGTCCATCGCTGATCTCGAGGAGTCCTTGAGTTGGGTCTTGATCTGCCCGACCTGTGGTGGCGGTGATGCCGGCGATGTGGTGGTGCTGGACGGCGGCGTGGTCGTGGTCGCGCCCGGGATGCGGGCGAGCTCCCTGGTTAGTGCGACACCGTGCGCGCGGCGGATTGCCGCGACGGCCGTTAGCGCGGGTGCCAGCTCGGCATTGGCGGTGGCCGCTGCGGCTGCCGATGTGGCATCGCGCTGCGCGAGGTCGATCTGGATCAGCAGGTCGTCCACCTCGGGTTTGGCATCGGGTGTCTGCTGGCACGCGGCGGCCACGACGGCAACGCCCAGCGCGGCGCCGCCGATCAACAGGTCGCGGCGCGACAGGCTTTTGGGCATTCGCCCATCCTGCCAGTGCGCGCGGTTAGCGCATGACAGCCCTCGCCGGGCGTAAGGTGGAGTGCTGGTCAGGACGAGAGTCCGGCTAGTGTGTGCAAGCTGAACCGCCCGACAACTCAAGATGAGGAGCCACAAACGCCATGGGGCTGCCATCCGATGACCAGGTGATCGAGCTGCTCGCTCCCGAGTTCTCCCGGTCAGGCGTCGAGATCGAGAGTGTCGTCGTTAACGACGACACGGTTCCTGCCCGCATCACGATCGTGGTCGACTCGGACTCTCCGGTGGACTTGGACGCGGTCGCCGCGCTGAGTCGCACCGCATCGGCATTCTTGGACGAGGCGGATACCGGCTGGGAGGCCTACGAGCTGGAAATCACCACACCCGGAGTCGACCGTCCGCTGACCACTCCGGTGCATTTTCGACGTGCCCACGGCCGGATGGCGCAGATTCGCCTCGCCGACGGTGAGGATCTGCTCGGCCGCATCGGCATCGCGAACGAAGACGGAATACAAGTGGTGGTGCGTAAACCGGTCAAGGGCACCGGCTGGACCGTCCGTGATCTCGCGTTCTCCGATATTGAGAGTGCGGTCGTGCAGGTGGAGTTCACAACGCCCAACCCGCAGGAACTAAATCTGGCTGGGGCAGCCGAAACTGGAGGTGGCGCATGAATATCGATCCCGCAGCGGTAAACCTGATGGCTGCCGATAAGGGCATCACCGTCGATGAGGCGATTGACATCATCAAATCGGCGCTGTTGACGGCCTACCGGCATACCGACGGGCATGAGCCCAACGCGCGTATCGAACTCGATCGCAAGACGGGTGTGGTCCGTGTCTTGGCCCGCGAGACCGATGAGGACGGCAATCTCATCACCGAATGGGATGCCACGCCTGAGGGATTCGGGCGTATCGCTGCCACCACCGCACGGCAGGTGTTCCAGCAGGGCGTGCGTGACGCGGAGAACGAGCACAAGTTCGGTGAGTTCTCCACGCGCGAGGGCGAGATCGTCGGCGGAGTGATTCAGCGCGACGCTCGGGCCAACGCGCGGGGGCTTGTCGTGGTCCGCATGGGTAGCGAGACGAAGGGATCCGAGGGTGTCATCCCGGCAGCCGAGCAGGTGCCGGGCGAGGACTACCGTCACGGAGATCGGTTGCGCTGCTATGTTGTTGGTGTATCCCGCGGCGCACGTGAGCCGTTGATCACACTGTCGCGGACGCACCCGAATCTGGTGCGCAAGCTGTTTTCGCTCGAGGTGCCGGAGATTCACGACGGCTCCGTGGAGATCGTCGCGGTTGCCCGTGAAGCGGGGCACAGGTCCAAGATCGCGGTGGCCTCGAAGGTTTCCGGGCTCAACGCCAAGGGCGCCTGCATCGGCCCGATGGGGCAGCGGGTACGCAATGTGATGAGCGAGCTCGCCGGCGAGAAGATCGACATCATCGATTACGACCCGGATCCCGCGCGGTTCGTCGCGAACGCACTCTCACCCGCCAAGGTGGTATCTGTGTCGGTCATCGATGAGGCGGGTAAGGCTGCCCGCGTCATCGTCCCGGATTTCCAGCTGTCTCTGGCGATCGGCAAGGAGGGGCAGAACGCCCGCCTCGCGGCCCGTCTCACCGGATGGCGCATCGACATCAGAAGTGATGCAGACCCCGACAACTAGCACCGAGTAGCGCTAGGTACTGACCAAAGTCCCTATCGCAGATAACTTGCATCTCATATACAAGTTATGTGCAACTAACGCGATTCACCGACCTGGGTCTGCGCATTGTCATGCGGTTGGCCGCCGAGGGGCCGGGCGCTCAGCTGCACACCGGTGAACTTGCCGCCCAACTTTGCGTGCCCTATACGCATGCCACGAAAGTCGTTGCCCGGCTTTCGGAGATGGGCGCGATTGAGTGCACCCGCGGGCGCCACGGGGGAGTGTGCATCACACAACGCGGACTCGACCGTCGGGTGGGATCGCTGGCCAGGAAATTGGAGCGCGGCGGCGAGGTCATCGACTGCGAGGGCGCCGTACCCTGCCCCCTTCGGCGCACCTGTCGCCTGCGCGACGCCCTTCGCTCGGCGCAAGAGGCATTCTTCGCCGAACTCGATCAGTGGACGGTGGCCGAAATCGCCCGTCCAACAATGGAAAGGAAGTAGTCACGTGCTATCCGCAGAGTCGCTGGCAGTCATCCGTCAAACCCTCCCCGCTGTGGCGGGGGCGATCGACGAGATCACACCGTTGTTCTACTCCAAGCTGTTCGCGGCGCACCCCGAACTGCTTCGCGATCTGTTCAACCGCGGCAACCAGGCGGCGGGGGAGCAGCCGAAGGCACTCGCCGCATCTATCGCCTCCTTCGCCGGGCTTGTATTGGAAGGCAATGGTGCCCAATATGATTCGGTGCTCGACAGGATTGCCCACAAACACGCCTCGTTAGGAATTGTCGCCGAGCAGTATCCGATCGTCTACGAGCATCTCTTCGCCGCGATCGCGGAGGTGCTGGGGGCGGCGGTAACCGAAGAGGTTGCGCGGGCCTGGAGCGAGTTCTACTGGCTCATGGCCGATGAATTGATCGCGCGGGAGAAGGCGCTGTACGGCGCCGCGGGGGTTGCGCCGGGCGATGTGTGGCAGCAGGTCACGGTGGTACGCCGCCAACTGGAATCGGCGGATGTGGCGGGGTTCGAGTTGCGCGCCGTATCTGGTGAGTTGCCGAGTTTCCTTCCCGGACAGTACGTATCGATACAAATCACGTTGCCGGACGGGGCCAGGCAGATCCGTCAATACAGCCTGTCGCGTGGTGCCCAGGAGGGTAACTGGCGTATTGCCGTCAAGCGGATCAGTGGTGCTGGTACGCCCGCGGGTGAGGTGTCGAACTTCATCTACGACAATGTCTTCGAGGGACAACAGTTGCGAGTCTCGTTACCTATGGGCGAGTTCACACTCGACGATTCGACGGATCCGTTGGTTCTGGTATCTGCGGGCATCGGCTGCACGCCGATCATGGGGATGCTGCAAGAGCTCGTAGCCACGCAGTCGCCGCGAGAGGTACTGGTCCTGCACGCCGATCAGTCGGCCGCCGCACACGCCTACCGGCATGAGTTGGCAGATCTCGTGGGCCGGCTGCCCGCTGGCCGGCTGCACACCTGGTACGAACGGGCACATGTGGAGCTTCCCGCGCACGGCGTCGGTCGCATGAGCCTGGACCGGCTGCCGCTCAACCGGCTATCGACCGTGTTCGTCTGCGGTCCCCGCCCATTCATGTCCGCCGTTAATGAAGACCTGGTGTCTCTCGGGATCCCGCAGGAGCAGATCAATCACGAGCTGTTCGGGCCGTTGGCTTCGGCTATGGCATGACGCGCGTAGATGTAGGTGCGGCAGCGCTGGCCGCATTCTGGTTGGGTTTGGTGGTGGCGATCTCGTTCATCGAGACACCGCTGAAGTTCCGGGCGCCGGGTGTGACGATCCATGTGGGACTCGCGATAGGTCGCCTGGTGTTCCGTGCGCTCAACGCGGTGGAGTGCGTCGTGGCTTCCGCTCTGGTGGTGCTGACGGTGGCGGGCAATCTCTGCGCCGGTGCGATCGCGGCGGTGATCGTGGCATGCGTGTGTCTGGCAGTCCAGCTGGCGGCGGTGCGGCCAGCCATGATGAGACGAACCAACGCGATCCGAGACGGAGTGGAGTACGCCGGACGCAGTCGTACGCACCTGGCGTATGTCGCGCTCGAGAGCATCAAGACACTGGCTTTGGTCGGTGCGGTGGCGCTCGTCGCAGCGGGGGTTTGATAACCGGAATACAGCCTTGTCATTCGAGGCTGTGGGCCGATTCATAAATAAGGTGTCGCGGACGGTAGACTAAGCCGTGATCCAGCGCGAGACTTCGGTGTTCGCACATGCCCAAACCGGTAAACCGGTACGGACATGTGTGGGATGCCGGGGGCGAGAGTTGGCTGCAGATCTGCTTCGTGTGGTTGCTACGGATGATCGACATATTGTTGTTGATACCCGTCGCAGACTGCCCGGCCGCGGTGCGTGGTTGCATCGGTCGGCGCAGTGTTACCACGTGGCGGTAAAGCGGCGAGCGTTCGCGCGAGCGCTCCGGATCAGCGGAAACCCGGATACCTCCGCGGTCTTCGAACTTGTTGAGCAATACCAAGAGATTGGCAACGACAAACAATGAGCACACCGTGAAGCGTCGATGATGATCGTCCATCACAGCTAACACGAGGCACGGCGCCTGAAGCCGCTGCCTCGCAGACAGGAGAGCAGTGGCAGGCAAGGCCCGGGTACACGAGTTAGCTAAAGAACTCGGTGTGACCAGTAAAGAAGTTCTCGCCCGATTGAGTGATCAGGGCGAATTCGTTAAGTCCGCATCGTCGACGGTGGAAGCCCCCGTCGCGCGGCGTCTTCGTGAGGCCTTCGGTGGTGGCGATAAGCCCGCTGCCGCCGGGTCCAATGGCGCGTCCGCCGAGACTGCGTCCGCTCCGAAGAAGGCCGGCCCCAAGCCCGGCGCCCCCAAGCCGGCACCGAAGAAGGTTGCTGAGCCGGTTGTCGAGGCCCCCCCGGCGCCGGAGCCTCCGGCTGCGCCCGCACCTGTACCCGCCGCACCAGCGGCACCGGCCGCTCCCACGCCGAGCGCCGCGGCGCCGCCCGTGGCAGATGCACCCGCTGCGGCACCGGCACCCGCGCCTGCACCCCGTCCGGGTGCGACGCCGGGTCCCAAGCCTGGCGCTCCCCGTGTGCCGCGCGTCGGCAACAACCCGTTCTCCTCGGCGCAGCCGGTCGAACGTCCTGTTGCGCCGCGTCCTCAGGCGCCGCGTCCCGGAGCTCCTCGTCCCGGTGGAGCCTCCCCGAGCAACATGCCCCCGCGCCCGTCACCCGGATCCATGGGCCCGCGCCCGCCGCGTCCCGGTGGTGGCCGTCCCGGTGGCCCCGGTGGTGGCCGCCCCGGTGGTCCCGGTGGTGGCCGCCCGGGTGGTCCCGGCGGCGGCGGCGGTAACTACCGCGGCGGCGGTGCGGGTAGCGGTGCTCCCGCTGGTGGTCCTCCCGGCGCGGCCGGCGCTGGTGGCTTCCGCGGTCGTCCCGGCGGTGGCGGCGGTGGTGGTCGTCCCGGTCAGCGCGGTGGTGCGGCCGGTGCCTTCGGCCGTCCCGGTGGTGCGCCGAAGCGTGGTCGCAAGTCGAAGCGGGCGAAACGCGCCGAGTACGAGAACATGCAGGCGCCCGTTGTCGGTGGTGTGCGGTTGCCGCACGGCAACGGCGAGGTCATCCGTCTCGCGCGTGGTGCTTCGCTGAGCGATTTCGCGGAGAAGATCGACGCCAACCCGGCTTCGCTGGTACAGGCGCTGTTCAACCTCGGCGAGATGGTGACTGCCACGCAGTCGGTGGGCGACGAGACCCTGGAGCTGCTGGGCGGCGAGATGAACTATGTCGTCCAGGTCGTGAGCCCCGAAGACGAGGACCGCGAGCTGCTGCAGTCCTTCGACCTCACCTACGGCGAGGATGAGGGCGGTGAAGAGGATCTGGAGATCCGACCGCCGGTTGTCACCGTCATGGGTCACGTCGACCACGGCAAGACCCGACTGCTGGACACCATCCGGCAGGCCAACGTCCGTGAGGGCGAAGCCGGTGGCATCACGCAGCACATCGGTGCCTACCAGGTCTTGACTCAGCTGGACGGCAACGAGCGGCTCGTCACCTTCATCGACACCCCGGGTCACGAGGCGTTCACCGCCATGCGTGCGCGCGGTGCGAAGGCCACCGATATCGCGATCCTGGTGGTCGCCGCCGATGACGGCGTCATGCCGCAGACGGTGGAAGCCATCAACCACGCCCAGGCGGCCGATGTGCCGATCGTGGTCGCGGTCAACAAGATCGACAAGGAAGGTGCCGACCCGGGCAAGATCCGGGCGCAGCTCACCGAGTACAACCTGGTCGCCGAGGACTTCGGTGGCGACACCATGTTCGTCGACATCTCGGCCAAGCAGGGCACCAATATCGACGCCCTGCTCGAGGCAGTCCTGCTGACCGCGGATGCGGCACTGGACCTGCGGGCCAACCCCGATATGGAGGCCCAGGGTGTGGCGATCGAGGCGCATCTGGACCGCGGTCGCGGCCCGGTGGCCACGGTGCTCATCCAGCGCGGCACGCTGCGTGTCGGCGACTCGATCGTCGCCGGCGATGCGTACGGCCGTGTGCGTCGCATGGTCGACGAGCACGGCGAGGATGTCGAGGAGGCGCTGCCTTCGCGGCCTGTCCAGGTCATCGGTTTCACCTCGGTGCCCGGTGCGGGTGACAACCTGCTGGTTGTCGACGAAGACCGAATCGCCCGGCAGATCGCCGACCGTCGCAGTGCGCGCAAGCGCAACGCGCTGGCCGCCCGTAGCCGCAAGCGGATCAGCCTGGACGATCTGGATGCCGCGCTGAAGGAAACCAGCCAGCTGAACCTGATCCTCAAGGGCGACAACGCCGGTACGGTCGAAGCCCTGGAAGAGGCGCTGCTCGGTATCGCGATCGACGACGAGGTGCAGCTGCGGGTCATTGACCGCGGTGTCGGTGGTGTCACCGAAACCAACGTCAACCTGGCCTCGGCCTCGGACGCCATCATCATCGGCTTCAATGTGCGGGCCGAGGGCAAGGCGACCGAGCTGGCCAACCGCGAGGGCGTCGACATTCGCTACTACTCGGTGATCTACCAGGCCATCGACGAGATCGAGAGTGCGCTCAAGGGCATGCTCAAGCCGGTCTACGAAGAGGTCGAGCTGGGTCGCGCCGAGATCCGGGCACTGTTCCGGTCGTCCAAGGTCGGCAACATCGCCGGTTGCCTGGTCACCTCGGGCATCATCCGGCGCAATGCCAAGGCCCGACTGCTGCGCGACAACATCGTGGTCGCCGAGACCGTCACCATCTCGTCGCTCAAGCGGGAGAAGGATGACGTCACGGAGGTCCGCGATGGTTACGAGTGCGGTCTGACGCTGACCTACAACGACATCAAGGAAGGCGACGTCATCGAGGCGTACGAACTCCGCGAGAAGGAACGGGTCTAAGGTGGCCGATCCGGCTCGCGCGCGGCGACTGGCGAAGCGGATCGGGGCCATCGTCGCCTCGGCGATCGAGTACGAGATCAAAGACCCGAGGCTGACGATGGTCACGGTCACCGATACTCGGGTGACCAACGATCTGCACGATGCGACCGTGTACTACACCGTGATGGGGCAGACTCTGTCCGACGAGCCGGATTACCCCGGCGCGGCGGCCGCGCTAGAAAAGGCAAAGGGTGTGCTCCGAACGAAGGTGGGTGCCGGGACAGGGGTGAGGTTCACGCCCACCCTGACCTTCGTGCTCGATACCATCGCCGACACCGCGCGGCATATGGAGGAACTGCTCGACCGGACGCGCGCGGCCGATGCCGCGCTCGCCGAGGTCCGGCAGGGAGCCGTGCACGCCGGCGACGCCGACCCCTATAAGGCGTCCCCGGCTGAGGATGAGGAGCCCGCACCCGACGAGGACGATGAGCGCCGTCCCGATTGAGGCGGGTGCCGTGGGGGCACGCGTAGACGTAGAGGGCGCCGTGGCTCTCCTGGCCAAGGCCAGGAGGGTGGTGATCATCTGTCACGTGCATCCCGACGCCGACACGGTGGGCAGCGGGCTGGCGCTCGGACAGGTGTTGGTGGCCAAGGGCGTTGACGTCCAGGTGAGTTTCGGGGCGCCGGCGGCGCCTCCGGAGTCGGTGGGAACCCTGCCGGGTGCGGAACTGTTGGTCGCGCCCCACGAACTGCGCAGAGATCCGGATCTGGTGGTCACGGTCGACAGCCCGAGCGTGCGGCGGCTTGGTCAACTGGGCGAACTGGTTGAGGGCCAGGCACCGGTGCTGGTCATTGACCACCATGTGTCCAATGAGCTCTTTGGTACGGCGAATTACGTTGATATCGAAGCTGATTCGACGACGATGATGGTGGCTCGGTTGCTCGACGCCTGGGGGGTGAGCATCACCCCCGAGATGGCGCACTGTCTGTACGCCGGTTTGGTCACCGACAGCGGGTCTTTCCGCTGGGCCACCGCGCAGGGTCACCGGCTGGCAGCTCGGCTGCTGGACTTGGGGGCCGATGGCGTGAACATCACCCGTACTTTCATGGATTCACACCCGTTCGTCTGGCTGCCGATTTTGTCGCGCGTGCTGGGCACCGCGCAGCTGATTCCCGACGCGGTCGGGGGCGCCGGTTTGGTGTATGCCGTTGTCACCCATGATGTGTGGTCCTGCGCGCGCACCGAGGAAGTCGAGTCGATCGTCGACATCGTCCGCACCACCACCGAGGCGGAGGTCGCGGTGGTGTTCAAGGAGATCGAGCCGGAGCATTGGTCGATATCGATGCGTGCCCGTTCCGCGGTGGACCTGTCCGCGGTAGCGGGCACCTTTGGTGGCGGTGGACATCGGCTGGCCGCCGGGTTCTCGGCGACCGGCCCGGTCGACGAGGTGGTGGCGGCGCTGGTTCGCGCCCTTGACTGACGCCACCGGCACGGCCGGAATGTCTGGACTGGCCCGCCGAATCACTGCTCTGGCGGTGCCCGCATTGGGTGTGTTGGCAGCCGAACCGCTGTACTTGCTTTTCGATATCGCCATGGTGGGTCGTCTGGGCGCGGTGCCGTTGGCGGGATTGGCCGTCGGCGGACTGGTGCTTTCGCTCGTCGGAACGCAGTTGACCTTCTTGTCGTACGGCACCACCGCCCGTGCGGCACGACTATTCGGCTCCGGTGATCGTCCGGGCGCGGTCCACGAGGGTGTGCAGGCGACCTGGTTGGCGCTCCTTATCGGCACTGCCGTGGTCCTCATCGTGAACATGGTGGCTGGACCGGTGGTCCGGGCCATCGCCGCGGCACCCGATGTGGCCGCTCAGGGCCTGACGTGGGTGCGTATCGCCATCTTCGCGGCGCCCGCAATCCTGGTCTCGCTCGCCGGCAACGGGTGGATGCGGGGAGTGCAAAACACGGTCAGGCCGTTGCGGTATGTGATTGTCGGCTTTGCGGTTTCGGCAGTACTGTGCCCGGTGCTGATCTACGGATTACTCGGGGCGCCCCGGATGGGTGTGGCGGGGTCTGCGGTTGCCAATCTGGTGGGGCAGTGGCTGGCCGCGATCCTTTTCCTGCACGCCCTGCACGCCGAGCGTGTTCGGCTCCGGATGGACCGTCCGGTGCTCCGCGCACAGCTGGTGCTGGCGCGCGACCTGCTGATACGCAGTCTGGCCTTCCAGGCCTGCTTCATCAGTGCCGCGGCGGTGGCGGCACGGTTTGGGGCGGCGGCGCTGGCAGCGCATCAGGTGGTCCTGCAGATGTGGAGTTTTCTTGCGCTGGTCCTTGATTCACTTGCCATCGCGGCGCAGACCCTCGTCGGTGCCGCGTTGGGGGCGGGCCGGGTACGGGAGGCCAAGTCAGTGGCGTGGAGAGTGACGGCGTTCTCGCTGGGCTTCGCGGTAGTACTGGCGTCCCTTCTTGCCTTCGGTGCTCCGGTATTGCCAGGTTTGTTCACTTCCGATGCCACGGTGTTGCGTCAGATGCACGTGCCGTGGTGGTTCCTGGTGTGCCAGTTGCCGATTTCGGGTCTTGTGTTCGCGCTGGACGGGGTGCTGCTGGGTGCGGCCGACGCGCGGTTCATGCGCAACGCCACCATGATCAGCGCGCTGTGCGGGTTCTTGCCGCTGGTGTGGTTGGCGCTGGCCTTCGGGTGGGGGCTCGCCGGAGTCTGGTCCGGGCTCACCCTTTTCCTGGTGTTGCGGCTGCTGTTGGTCGGATGGCGCACGGCGTCGGGCCGCTGGGCCGTGCCGGGAACCGGCTCGTGATCAGTGCCCCGGGGGGTACTGCGGTGGTGGGTATCCGGCAGGAGGCGGCGGGTATCCCGCCGGTGGGTAGCCCTGGTATGTCGGGGGCTGCGCTGCCAGACGCCGAATCTGTCTGATCTGCCCCATATTTCCGAAGATCGCAACCCAGTTCATGACGAGGATGGACAGGAAGCTCCACCACCCGGCGGCCAGATTGTGGGTCTGCGCGTCACGGTAGGCAGCCTCGCATTGCTCGAGTGTCCCGGTGATCGTGTACGACCGGGTGCTGAACATGATCAGCATCCCGGTGTGCTTGGTCAGCCGTACCTGAAAGTACCTGGGCGCGGCGGCAGGATAGTGCTGTGGGTACGACATCTTTCTCCCCCTGATCGTGTAGCCCCCCAATGATATCGAGAGTTTGCCAGTGCCTGGCTATGTGATCCAGGTAACTTGCGGAGTATTCTGGGAAACGCTGGATGAGGAGGTGTTTCGAAATGAACCTTGATCGATTTGCCGTGTGGACCGGCTACTTCCTTGGCCTGGTGTCGGTCACGATCACCGCGTTGGGGCTGGCGGCGTTGGCCTCCGGGCATCACGGCTGGGGAATGGTGGCGGCCATCGCGCTACTGGTTACCGCGGGGCTGGGATTTGCGGTGGTAGGCGGCACGGTGCATCACGACCACAAAGTCCATAAGGAGACGCCGCACCTGATGTAGGGGTAGAGCTGCCCGGCCGGTGAGCGGTTCGTAGAATATAGGCTCACCTAAGTTAGGCCCCTCGATCGAACGGAGCTACTCGCGCCGATGAACAGTCCCACCGGTTATCGAATCGGGCGAGAGATCACCGATGTGGCTGCTGAGGTCATCGATGCGGGTCCTCCGCCGCTGCCCTCATTTGAGGGCACCCGCTACGGACTGCGGCCGGTGAATCCGGATAGCGCCGACCCGGACATGCTCAGTGAATGGTTTGCTCGTCCGCATCTACTCAAGACATGGGAGCAGCCTTGGTCGGCCGTGCAGTGGCGCGAAGATTCCTCGTATCGACTAGCCGGGCATTACTCGCTGCCTTGCATCCTGTCGGTAGATGGCGTCGAGGCAGGCTATGTGGAGATGTACCGATCTGCCCGGGATGAGATCGCCAGGATCTACGACGTTCATCCGCACGACACGGGGTTTCATATAGCGACTGCTGCCACCGAGCATCTAGGCCGGGGCGTCATCTCCGAGTGGATCCGGCTACTCCCGTTCGCCGTGTTCGAGGCCGACCCTGCATGTCGCCGGATGATGGGTGACCCAGCGGCCGACAATCCGCCGATCCTTAAGGTGCTCGCGCGCCTCGGCTGGACGGCGATGGGGGAGTTCGATATTCGGCCGGACCGCCGGATTGCGCTGTATCGCTTCGACCGTTAGGCGTTTTGGCTGCGACCGCGCGCCATGATGGCCGCGCGACGCTCCTCCACGCCCTCGGCGATGGAGTTCTGCTCGATCCACCGATGCGCATCATCGAGAGCCACCTGCAGACCGTTGCCGACGAGCTCGGACTCGATGCGGCGGTAGGAGGCCAGAAGCTCGCGCACGGCGGGCTGGTTGTTTCCGGCGATTGTCGCGGCGAGCCGCTTGGCCGCCGGTAACAGCTCCTCATGGGCAACCACCTCGGTGACCAGGCCTGCGCGTAACGCATCTTCGGCCGACAGGTAGTCGCCGGTGAGGCTCATGCGCCGTGCCAGCCCGCGTCCCACCGAGAGCGGCAGTAGGGTGGTCAGCCCCCAGGTGGGCAGGATGCCAACACGTGCGTGGGTATCGGCGAAACGTGCCTTCTCCGAGGCGATCAAGATGTCACAGGCCAGCGCCAGCTCCAGACCGCCGGTGACGGCGGCTCCGTTGATGGCACCGATGACGGGCTTGGAAAGCTCGGGCCACCACGGGTCCAGGGTGTCGGCACGATCACCGCTGCCCAGCTCCTTGAGGTCGACACCCGCGCAGAACACCGGGTCGGCGGCGGTCAGGATCATCACGTCAACATCGGCGTCGGCGTCGGCCGCGGTGACGGCCTTGACGATCTCCTCGCCGAGGGCCTTGCTCAGCGCATTACGGGCCTGTGGCCGGTTCAGCGTGATGGTGCAGATCCGGTCTTCGGTCTGCGTCAAGAGAATCTGTTCGGTCATGCGTCGATAACCTCCTTGGCGATACGTTCGGCGTGGACGGCACGGCCTCCGAAGAGTGCCGAATTACTAACGGCCCGTTTGTAGTACAGGTGGGCCGGGTGTTCCCAGGTGAATCCGATGCCGCCATGGCTCTGGATGGCCTTGGAGGTTACCTCTACCGCGCCCGCAGATGCCACCTGCTGGGCGATGCTGGTGGCTAGCGCGGGATCATCAAGGCTCGGGTTGTCATGCGACCAGGCCGCGTGATAGGCGGCGCCACGTACGTTCCCGGCCGCGGCGGCCATATCGGCGAGGCGGTGTTTGACGGCTTGGAACGACCCGATGATCCGCCCGAACTGAATTCGGGACTTGGCGTATTCGGTTGTGACATCCAGCATGTGGGCGGCGATACCGGCTTGTTCGGCCGCGAGCACGGTGGCGGCTACGTCGAGTGCCTTGGTCACGGCGTCCGCGCCCTGGCCCTGCTCGCCGATTAGGCGCGCGGGAGTGGAGTCAAAGTGGATGTTGGCCTGGCGTCGGGTTAGGTCGAGGGTGGCCAGAGCGTGCCGGTCGACGCCGGTTGCGTTCCCGTCCACCGCGAAAAGGGTTGGACCCGAGTCGGTATCAGCGAGCACCAGGATCGCGTCGGCGGTGGCGCCGTCCGGAACGTGCTCGGCGTCTCCGGTGAGCTTCCATCCGTCGGCATCGGATTCCGCGGACACGGTGATGGCATCGGCCAACCGGGTGCGGCCACCCGCCAGCGTGATCGTCTTGTCGCCGGAGGCTAGCGCGGGTACCCATTCGGCAAGGGCGTCACTGTCGCCGCTGGCCGCCAGCGCGGTAGCGCCCAGTGCCGCGCTCGATATCCACGGTAGGCACGCCAGTGTGCGTCCCAGTTCCTCTGCCACGATGGATAATTCGATAACGCCCAGGCCGCCCCCGCCATGTTCTTCGGGCAGGCTCAGCCCCACCACACCAAGCTCGGCGCCCAGGGCGCGCCAGGCATCCAGGTCGACGGCGCCTGCATCGGCGATCTGGCGCACGTGCTCGGGTGTCCAGACACGTTGGCACCAACTCCGCATGAGCGAGCGCAGGTCGCCGTGCTCTTCGGTGAACTCGAATTCACTCATCCGCGGGGCACGTCCTTCCAAGCTTTGTCGGTATCTACCCGGATATCGCCGGGTAGTCCGAGAACGCGTTCTCCGATGATGTTGCGCATCACGTCGGAGGTGCCGCCCTCGATGGTGTTGGCTTTGGACCGCAGGAACGCCCACATGGTGTCGGCACGGCGGTCATCGTCGACGACGCGCCGCATGTCGTAGGAGGCGTACAGAGTTGCCTCAATGCCCAGCAGTTCGACGCAGAAGTCGTAGATCTGCTGGTTGAGCTCGGCGCCCATCAGCTTGCCGATCGAGCCCTCCGGCCCCATCGGCGCATCGCCCTGGGCGGCGATCCGCATCTGGGTGCCGTAGCGGTTTCCCTCCGAGCGCACGAACAGGTTCGTCAGCTTGGCCCGCAGCTCGGGGGTATGCAGGTCGGGTCGCTGCTTCCAGAGACTCAGCGCATGGCCAATCGATCCGCCGCCACGACCGTGGTCGAACGCCCCACCCAGCGCACTGCGTTCGTTCATCAACGTCGTCATCGAGACTCGCCAGCCGTCGCCCTCATTGCCCAGGCGGTATGCGTCCGGGATGCGGACATCGGTGAGGTACACCTCGTTGAATTCGGCGTCACCGGTCATCTGACGCAGCGGACGGACTTCGACGCCGGGATCGGTCATATCGACCACAAAGTAGGTGAGGCCGCGGTGCTTGGGCACCTCGGGATTGCTTCGCGCCACCAGAAGCGCCCAGCGCGCCTGATGGGCACCCGAGGTCCACACCTTCTGGCCGTTGATAATCCAGTCGTCGCCGTCACGCACCGCGCGGGTGGCCAGGCCCGCGAGATCGGATCCGGCGCCGGGCTCACTGAACAGCTGACACCAGAGTTCCTCACCCGTGAACAGCGGACGCAGAATCCGCTGGGTCAGTTCGGGCTGTCCGTGTGCGAGCACTGTGGGAGCCGCCATGCCATACCCGATCACGTTGATAAACAACGGATCCGGCATGCCGGCTGCGCGCAGGATGGTGTCGGAGACGGCCTGCAGCGCGGGTGGTGCGTTGAGGCCACCCAAGCCGACGGGGAAGTGGACCCAGGCCAGGCCCACGTCGTAGACGGCGCCGAGCAGCTCGGTGACCGGGGTGGAGGAAGGGGGGTGTGTGGCGAGAACCTCCTGCGCGGCGGCGGCGACCCGGTCGCGTTGCGATGAACGAGTGCTGGATCCCGCGCTAGACGGCTGCGATGACGTCACTGGCATGACTTACGTATACACGCGCACGCAAACTAACCAGTGGGTGGGGCATGGCGTCTTCCGGATTGTCTTCCTACTGTCGTAGGTATGTGCAGGAACATCACCGAACTACGCGGGCTGGAACCCGCCGCGACCGACCAGGAGATCGAGGCGGCGGCGCGGCAGTACATCCGCAAGATCAGCGGGATTCAGAAGACCTCCGATGCCAACCGGGAAGCGTTTGAGCACGCGGTGGCGGAGGTGACGGCGACGACAATGCGTCTGTTGGCGTCGTTGCCGGCACGTCGGCAGCCACCCAGGACGGTGCCTCCGCTGCGGCGTCCCGAGGTGCAGGCTCGCATCGCGGCACGTGGCTAGACCGGCACGGTCTCAGAACTTGTAGGCGGGCGCGAGAATGTTTGCGACCCGGCGGTTTTCCACGAGACAGCCGGGGCCATCGGGGGAGTACTTCTGGGATGCGTAGTACAGCGACTGCTGGACCACGCCGTAACTCGTCTTGAAGGTGATCATGCAGGACACCCACCACTGGTTGTTCCAGTCCGTCGGTTTCATGATGTTGTACTCGGCCGCACGGTGACCCTGGATGGTCGTCTCCACGCCGTCGGCCGGCAGCGAGTCTTCATAGGTGCGCCACACGATCGCCTCGACGGCCAACTGGTAGTTGTTGCGGGAGTCGTACCGGCAGCGCAGGCCCTCTTCGGGTGCGGGTGGGGTCTGGTCGAGACCCGCAGCGGCGATGACCGAACCGGGAATGTCGTAGCAGGGATCGAAAGGGCGAGGATCTGTGACGGGGACGACCGGCCACTTGATCGTGGTGGTGGCTCCGGTGCCCGCGGGTCCGGTCATGGGCGCTGTGGAGAAACGCAGCTGAACCGGTGCGCTGGTCGAGTGATCGGCCGGGGCGGTGCGCCAGACAACAAGACCGCTCAGTGTCAGCGCCATCAGCACTATGGCCAGTCCAGCCCTTCGGGCCATGCGAATCCACCTCAATCTGATCAGCCGCGGTGCGCCGAAGTCTAGCCGCGTGCCTCGCTGTCTCATACGGAACACCGAAAACACTAGAACACGTTCTAGTCCCGGAGTATCGTGACGCCATGGCACGAATTGGGAACTACGCGGACGACGATGTGGCCGGCTGGCTGATGGGTGCACCCGAGATGGCGCCCGGGTTTGCCGGATTTTCGGACGCGGTATACAACCGCAGCAGGCTTCCGATCGGGGTGCGCGAGCTCGCACGTATGACCGTGGCCTTCGCGAATGAATGCTCCGTCTGCCAGAACACCCGCTTCGTCCAGAGCGGGGAGCTGGACGGCGACTTCTATGCGGACGCCGAGCAGTGGCGTACCTCGCCGCGGTACAGCGAGGCCGAACGGACCGCCGCCGAGTTCGCGCACCGTTTCGCGACGGATCACGTCGGGCTGCGTGAGGACGACGAATTCTGGGAGCGGGCGCGCGAGCATTTCGACGATGGGCTGTTGACCGACCTGGCACTGTCCTGCGCGTTCTGGGTGGGAAGCGGGCGTGCGCTCCGGGTTCTCGACGTGGGACAGAGTTGCAAGATAAACCTGTAGGTACATTGGCCGGATGACGCAGGAACGGGAGCCCAGGCTCTGGGCGATCAGCGACCTGCATGTTGGGCAGTCGGCCAACAAGTCCGTTCTCGAAGAACTTCATCCGGCCTCGCCTGAGGATTGGTTGATCGTCGCCGGTGACGTCGCCGAGCGCACTGATGACATCCGGGCGGCGCTGGATCTGTTGCGGCGCAGGTTCGCCAAGGTGATCTGGGTGCCGGGGAATCATGAGTTATGGACGACGGCGCGCGATCCCATGCAGATTTTCGGACAGTCCCGCTACGACTATCTGGTCAACATGTGCGACGAGATGGGCATCGTCACGCCCGAGCATCCGTATCCGGTGTGGATAGAACAAGGTGGTCCCGCGACCATCGTGCCGATGTTCGTGTTGTACGACTACACATTTCTGCCGGAGGGGGCCAACACCAAGGCGGAGGGTCTGAAGATCGCCCGCGACCGCAACGTCGTGGCAACCGATGAGTTCCTGCTTTCCAGTGAACCTTTCGCGACACGTGATGCCTGGTGCCGGGATCGGCTGCGGTATACGAAGAAGCGGCTGGACGATCTGGACTGGATGACGCCGACGGTCCTGGTGAACCATTTCCCGCTGGTGCGGGAACCTTGCGATGCGTTGTTCTATCCCGAATTCTCGCTCTGGTGCGGGACCACCGAAACCGCGGACTGGCACACCCGCTACAACGCGGTGTGCTCGGTGTATGGCCACCTGCACATTCCGCGGACCACCTGGTATGACGAGGTGCGCTTCGAGGAGGTGTCGGTTGGCTATCCGCGGGAATGGGCGCAGCGCAAACCGTATTCATGGCTTCGGCAGATCCTTCCCGTCCCGCACTATCCGGCCGGCTATCTCAACGAGTTCGGAGGTCATTTCGAGATCACCGAGCAGATGAGGGTGGCGGCCAAGCGATTCCGTGAACGGCTTGCCAAGGAGCGTGCCAGTGAGTGACCAGTTGATCGCCTCGGTGGTTCCCGATGTGCTGTCCTCGGCCGAACTGTATGAGGATCCGCCCGGGTTGGCGCCGCTGCCCGAAGAGGAACCGCTGATCGCCAAATCGGTGGCCAAACGGCGCAATGAGTTCATCACCGTCCGGCACTGCGCGCGGCAGGCCCTGTCTGTGCTCGGCGTTCCCGAAGTCCCGATCCTCAAGGGAGACAAGGGGCAGCCGTTGTGGCCCAACGGGGTGGTGGGAAGCATGACGCACACGGAGGGATTCCGTGGCGCGGTGGTGGGACGTGCTGGGGAGGTGCGTTCGGTCGGGATCGACGCCGAACCACACGACGTGCTGCCCAACGGTGTGCTCAAGTCGATTACCCTGCCGGTCGAGCGCGATGAGCTGGCGGCGTTGCCCGGTGGTACGCACTGGGACCGATTGCTGTTCTGCGCCAAGGAAACGACGTACAAGGCGTGGTTCCCGCTGACAACTCGCTGGCTTGGCTTTGAGGACGCTCACATCACCCTCGACCCCGATGGGACGTTCACCTCGCGAATCTTGATAGATGGCAAGGCCAATGACGGCAGCGTGTTGTCGGTGTTCGACGGGCGCTGGATCATTGACAAGGGTCTGATCTTGACCGCGATCGTGGTGCCGTGACCGATCCCTTGGGTCGCGCGGGCCTCGTGATTGTGGACAAGCCCGCCGGGATGACGAGCCATGACGTGGTATCTCGCTGCCGGAGGCTGTTTTCCACCCGCAAGGTGGGGCATGCGGGGACTCTCGATCCGATGGCCACGGGGGTGCTGGTGATCGGTATCGAACGTGCCACCAAGATCATGGGACTGCTGACGCTGACGACCAAGTCGTATGCGGCCACTATCCGTCTTGGGCAGAGCACCAGCACCGATGACGCCGAAGGCGAGGTGTTACACACGGTTTCGGCGTCCCGGGTGACCGATGAAGATATTGAGGCGGCCGTGGCCCCGCTGCGTGGGGATATCGAACAGGTGCCGTCCTCGGTGAGCGCGATCAAGGTCGGCGGACAGCGTGCTTACAAGCTGGCGCGGGAGGGGCAGTCGGTTGAGCTGGCAGCCCGGCCGGTGACCATCTCGAGGTTCGACGTGCTGGCGGTGCGCCGGCCGGGGGATGGGTATGTCGATGTGGACGTGGAAGTTGATTGCTCCTCAGGCACGTACATCCGGGCGCTGGCCCGCGATGCGGGTGCCTCGCTGGGCGTGGGTGGGCATCTGACGGCATTGCGCCGCACCAGGGTTGGCGATTTCACATTGGAACGTGCGCGCACGCTCGAGGAGCTGGCCGAGGACGCGACGTTGACCCTGGATCTGGACACCGCGTGCCGGGAGGGGTTCCCCCGGCGCGATCTGGATGCGGCGGAGGTCGACTCGGTGCGCAATGGGCGCCCGTTGTCGGCTGCCGGTATCGAGGGCACCTACGCCGCGGTGGATTCCGGCAATCGGGTCATTGCGTTATTGGCAGACAAAGGCTCTCGGACCACGTCGGTCGTGGTCCTGCGCCCGGCGAATCTGTAGCGGTCAGTCGATCGGACGGATCCACCGGCTCGGCGGGTGCAACTCCCTGGGCATCCACATCAGCGGCTGCCGATCGGCGAAATGCGGATCAAACTCGGGATTCCCCGGGAATCGGCCCTCGCCATCGGGCCAGAGGACCTGCAGGTACCGCACGTGGTTGGTCCGGTTGAACCACAGTCCGAACCCGAATTCGTTGTGATACCAACTCGGATCGATGGGGGAGAGCTTCACCTGGTAGTCATCCACCTCGGGTAGGGCGAGGACATCCTCGAATGTCTCTCCGACTTGCAGAACTCGCCCTTCCTGAGCCTGTTTGGCAACCGCGTTGAGAGCGCGCTGCATCATCGTGATGTCGTTGACTCCGTAGATCGCCAGCTCGGGTAGCCGCATGGTGTGCCACAGCCCGACGGTGTAGGCGAACGGCGGGCTCTCCTCCGACGATGTGGGGCCGATTCCCAGTGCACTCCAACCGTATTCGGTGACACTGCCGATGATGTCACGATCGCTGTCGTTGTAGTCATGGCGATCGCCGTAGTCGACGCACAGTAGGCACTCACACGCCGCGTGGTCGGTCATTTCAGTCGAGTACGACCCAAATTGATTGCGCTGCAGGATTTCCCAGCTCTAGCTTCTTCTCGCCGCCGTCTGATCTGTCGCTATCAATCGACACCGAGATGGTTCCGGCGAAGTCCCGCCGCTCGTCGACCGTCACGCGGGCATCCAGTGCCACGCCGACGGTGTCGAAGTAGCGCAGCATCTCCGGATCTGAGTCGGAGATCCGGGCCACCACGCCGGTATCGCCGTTGGCGCAGTCCGACAGCTGGCGGGCCGGGGGAGTGGGCACCTGCCCGTCAGGGCCGGGAATCGGATCGCCATGGGGATCGCGCGTGGGGTGACCGAGCTTGGCGTCGATCTTGGCCAGCAGCAGATCGGAGACCGCGTGCTCGAGCACCTCGGCCTCGTCGTGCACCTCGTCCCAGCCGTAGCCGAGCTCGTTGACCAGATATGTCTCCAGCAGCCGGTGCCGGCGCACCATGAGTACGGCCGCCTTGCGGCCCTGGCCCGTCAGGGTCACGGCGCCGTACTTCTCGTGATCCACCAGACCTTGGTCGGCCAGCTTGCGGATCGATTCGGATGCGGTGCTCGCCGACACGCCCATGCGTTCGGCGAGCATCTTGGTGCTCACCTTCTCGCGGGACCACTCCTGGGCGGTCCAGATCACCTTGAGGTAGTCCTGGGCCACCGTCGTCAGGTCGATATCGGTGGATCCGGCGGGCCGGTCGGATCGAGTGGGGCTCACGGTGCTCAGCCTAACCAGGCAGCGACGACGGAAAGCCAAGTCGGCCTTCCCGCATCTTCCGAAGTAGGCTTTAGGCCGTGCAACGCTGGCGCGGGCAAGACGAAATTCCGTCCGACTGGGGTCGGTGCGTCCTGACCATCGGCGTGTTCGACGGTGTACACCGCGGCCACGCGGAACTCATCGGGCGCGCGGTGAAGGCCGCACGCGAACTCAACCTCAAGAGCGTCCTGATGACGTTCGATCCGCACCCGATGGAAGTCGTGTTTCCCGGGACTCATCCGGCCCAGCTCACGACCCTGACCCGGCGTGCTGAGCTGGCAGAGGAACTGGGTGTCGACGTTTTCCTGGTGGTGCCCTTTACCCCCGAATTCATGAAGCTCTCGCCCGAGCGATACGTGCATGAGCTGCTGGTCGAGCGTCTGCACGTGGCTGAGGTGGTGGTCGGGGAGAACTTCACCTTCGGGAAGAAGGCCGCCGGTAACGTCCACATGCTCAAGAAGGCGGGCGAGCGATTCGGTTTCAAGGTCGACGCCGTGTCGCTCGTGACCGAACACGCGGTCACGTTCTCCTCGACCTACATCCGGTCCTGTGTCGACGCCGGCGACATGGTGGCGGCCACCGAAGCCCTCGGCCGCCCCCATCGAGTGGAAGGCGTCGTGGTCCGTGGCGACGGGCGGGGCCGGGAACTGGGGTTCCCTACCGCCAACGTGGCGCCGCCGATGTTCGCCGCCATTCCCGCCGACGGCGTGTACGCGGCGTGGTTCACGCTGTTGGGGCATGGTCCCACCATGGGCACTGTGGTCCCCGGTGAGCGGTACCAGGCGGCGGTCTCGGTGGGCAGCAACCCGACGTTCTCCGGCAAGGCCCGCACCGTCGAGGCGTTCATCATGGACACCGCGGCAGACCTGTACGGCCAGCATGTGGCCGTCGATTTCGTGGCACGGGTGCGCAGCATGGAGAAGTTCGCTTCGGTGGATGAGCTCGTGGACGAAATGGGTCGCGATGCCCAGAAGGCCCGTACGATTTTGGCGCGAGGCTAACCCGCCGGTACACTTCAACACCGGTGTGAGCTGCAGTTCGCGGTGGCCCACCAGAAACATTCGACGCGAACCCCAGTGATGGAGAAGCTTGCCGTGGCATTGACTACCGAGCAGAAGAAAGAAATTCTCACCCAGTACGGGCTGCACGAGACCGACACCGGTTCTCCCGAGGCCCAGGTCGCGATGCTGACCAAGCGCATCGTCGATCTGACCGAGCACCTCAAGACTCACAAGCACGACCACCACAGCCGTCGTGGTCTGCTGCTGCTGGTCGGCCGTCGCCGCCGCCTGCTCAAGTACATCGCAAAGGTCGACGTCGCGCGCTACCGCTCGCTGATCGAGCGCCTGGGCCTGCGCCGCTGACTTTGGCTTCTCCTCGACTGGGTCGCTCCGGAACCTCAGGTGCGATATCCATCGCCCTTGTCGCTGTCGGTGCGGCCTTGCTGTCGGCGTGTTCGTCGATATCGGCCGCTACCGATGGCCTGGCCGTCGGCGACTGCGTCAACCTCAGCGGTTCCGATCAGCACGCCAAGATGGTCAAGGAGCCGTGTGGCAGTCCCAAGTCCAATTTCAAGGTCTTCGCCAAGACCGAGACGGATGCGGATTGTCCGCGTGATGCGGACTCGTCGTACTACGCCAAGCGCGGTTTCGGCCGCAGAAGCCAGGCCCTGTGTCTGGACATCGACTGGGTTGTCGGCAGCTGCATGAGCGTCCCCGACAAGTGGGACGGCGACCCCGTGCGTGTTGACTGCAATGACGGCAACGCTCAGAACAAGAAACGCGTCACCCAAGTTCTTCGGGATGTCTCGACGGCCGATGAGTGCATCACCGGACTTGGCTACCCCTATGTCGATCGCAACTTCACCGTGTGTGTGGAGGAACTGCCCTGATCAGGGTGCGTGGCCGCAAACGCCGCAGGTGATAGGGTGTGTGCGTTGTCATGCTGGTCCCGCCGGGTAACGGGCGGTCTTCGGTAGTGGCTGCCGGGTTCGGAGCTTGTGCTCTTCGCACAAGCGGATCATCGATCCCCGGCCGCTTCGATCGAACGGCCGTGGCCGATCACCTTCCGGGTCCACTTCGCGCTGGTACGTCCGCGCGCTGACCGCGTGATGGCACATATGCCCAATACAGCCACGTGCTGCCAACTGAGAACGTATGAGAGGTATTCCAGAACCCATGTCTGCTACAGAAATTGAAGAAGGCGTCTTCGAGTCCACCGCGACCATCGACAACGGCACCTTCGGCACCCGCACCATTCGCTTCGAGACCGGGCGGCTGGCCCAGCAGGCCGCCGGCTCCGTCGTCGCGTACCTGGATGACGAGACCATGCTGCTGTCGGCCACGACCGCCAGCAAGAGCCCCAAGGACCATTTCGACTTCTTCCCGCTGACCATTGACGTCGAGGAGCGGATGTACGCCGCGGGTCGCATCCCCGGCTCGTTCTTCCGCCGCGAGGGACGTCCCTCCACCGACGCCATCCTGACCTGTCGTCTCATCGACCGGCCGCTGCGCCCGACCTTCGTCAGCGGGCTGCGCAACGAAATTCAGGTCGTGGTGACGGTGCTGAGCCTGAACCCCGCCGACCTGTACGACGTACTGGCGATCAACGCCGCATCCGCGTCCACCCAGATCGCCGGACTGCCGTTCACCGGCCCCGTCGGCGGTGTCCGCGTGGCCCTGATCGAGGGCCAGTGGGTCGCGTTCCCGACTGTCGAGCAGCTGGAGACCGCCGTCTTCGACATGGTGGTCGCCGGTCGCAAGACGGCCGACGATGTCGCCATCATGATGGTCGAGGCCGAGGCCACCGATAACGTCATCGCGCTCATCGACGGTGGCGCCGGCGCGCCCACCGAGAGCGTGGTCGCCGAGGGCCTTGAGGCCGCCAAGCCGTTCATCGCCGCGCTGTGCACCGCGCAGCAGGAGCTGGCCGAGAAGGCCGCCAAGCCCGTCGGTGAGTACCCCTTGTTCCCCGACTACCAGGACGACGCTTTCGCCGCCGTCGCGGCGGTGGCCACCGAGCCGCTGTCGCAGGCCCTGTCCATCGCGGGCAAGGCCGAGCGCGACGAGAAGACCGACGAGGTCAAGGTCGAGGTTCTCGGCCGTCTGCAGGAGGGCTTCGACGGCCGCGAGAAGGAGATCGGCGCGGCATTCCGCTCGCTCACCAAGAAGCTCGTACGCCAGCGCATCTTGAAGGACCAGTTCCGCATCGACGGCCGCGGTGTCACCGATATTCGCGCCTTGTCGGCCGAGGTCGCCGTGATCCCGCGGGCGCACGGCAGCGCGCTGTTCGAGCGTGGCGAGACCCAGATCATGGGCGTCACCACCCTGGACATGGTCAAGATGGCTCAGCAGATCGACTCGCTGGGGCCGGAAACCTCGAAGCGCTACATGCATCACTACAACTTCCCGCCGTTCTCCACCGGTGAGACCGGACGCGTCGGCTCGCCGAAGCGTCGCGAGATCGGGCACGGCGCGCTCGCTGAGCGTGCGCTCATGCCGGTGCTGCCGAGCGTCGAGGAGTTCCCGTATGCCATCCGCCAGGTCTCGGAGGCGCTGAGCTCCAACGGATCCACCTCGATGGGTTCGGTCTGCGCCTCGACCCTGTCGCTGCTGAATGCCGGTGTGCCGCTGAAGGCCCCCGTTGCCGGTATCGCCATGGGCCTGGTGTCCGATGACATCGAGCTCGCCGATGGCACCACCGAGCGCCGTTTCGTCGCGCTCACCGACATCCTGGGTGCCGAAGATGCCTTCGGCGACATGGACTTCAAGGTCGCCGGCACCAAGGACTTCGTCACGGCTCTGCAGCTGGACACCAAGCTTGACGGCATCCCGTCGCAGGTGCTGGCCGCCGCGCTGTCGCAGGCCAAGGATGCCCGTGCCACCATTCTCGAGGTGATGGCCGAGGCCATCGACGCCCCCGACGAGATGAGCCCCTTCGCGCCGCGCATCACGACGATCAAGGTGCCGGTCGACAAGATCGGTGAGGTGATCGGGCCCAAGGGCAAGATGATCAACTCGATCACCGAGCAGACTGGTGCGAGCATCTCCATTGAGGATGATGGCACCGTGTTCGTGGGCGCCTCCAACGGCGAGGCGGCGCAGGCCGCGATCGACATGATCAACGCGATCGCCAACCCGCAGCTGCCCAAGATTGGTGAGCGTTTCCTCGGAACCGTGGTCAAGACAACCGATTTCGGCGCCTTCGTATCGCTGCTTCCGGGCCGCGACGGACTGGTGCACATCAGCAAGCTCGGTAAGGGCAAGCGGATCGCCAAGGTTGAGGACGTGGTCAAGGTCGGCGACAAGATTCAGGTCGAGATCGCCGATATCGACAACCGCGGCAAGATCTCGCTGGTTCCGGTCGGTGACGATGACGCCGCTGAGGCTTCTGCTAGCAGTAACGGTGCGGCCGAGGCCAAGCCGGCAGATGCCGTCGCGGAGTAGCGTTCCCAACGCGGTACGCCGCACGGTCCTTCCTGGTGGTCTCCGAGTGGTCACCGAGGCGATGCCCTCGGTGCGCTCGGCGTCCGTCGGGGTGTGGGTCGACGTCGGGTCCCGCGATGAGGGGCGCAGCGTCGCCGGTGCGGCGCACTTCCTCGAGCACCTGCTGTTCAAGTCCACGCCCACACGGTCGGCGGCCGATATCGCACAGTCGATTGACGCCGTCGGCGGTGAGCTGAACGCCTTCACCGCACGCGAACAGACGTGTTACTACGCGCATGTGCTGGACTCCGATCTGGAGCTGGCGATCGATCTGGTCGCCGACGTGGTGTTGCGCGGGCGATGCGCCAGTGAGGACGTCGAGGTCGAGCGCGACGTCGTGCTCGAAGAAATCGCGATGCGCGACGACGACCCTGAGGACCTGCTGGGGGAAGCCTTCCTCGGGGCCCTGTTCGGTGACCATCCGATAGGTCGCAGCGTGCTCGGCAGCTCGGAGTCGATATCGACGATGACGCGGGCACAGTTACATTCGTTTCACGTACGGAGGTATCGGCCCGAACGCATGGTGCTGGCAGTGGCCGGGAACGTCGAGCACGATCGCGTAGTGCGGTTGGCGCGCAAGTACTTCAAATCGCATCTGGACTCATCGGTCACCACGGTGGCGCCGCGCAAGGGGACCGGCCGAGTTACGGCCACGCCGGGACTGGAATTGGTGTCGCGCGACGGTGAACAGGTGCATCTCTCGCTGGGTGTGCGCACCCCGGGCCGCGGCTGGCAATATCGCTGGGCGCTGTCGGTGCTCAACACCGCATTGGGCGGTGGGCTCAGTTCCCGCTTGTTCCAAGAGATTCGCGAGCAGCGCGGGCTGGTCTACGCGGTCTACTCGACGGTGGATACCTTCTCCGACACTGGCGCGTTGTCGGTGTACGCGGGTTGCTCGCCGGAGCGGTTCGACGAGGTGGCCAAGGTGACCTCACAGGTACTGGCATCGGTGGTCGAGGACGGATTTACCGCAGTGGAGATCGACCGGGCTAAGGGTGCCTTGGCCGGTGGACTTGTTCTGGGGCTTGAGGATTCGGCATCCCGCATGAACAGAATGGGACGCAGCGAGCTGAACAACGGTAAGCACCGCACGATTTCTGCGACCCTGGACAAGATCGCCACCGTCACGACCGACGAAGTCAATGGCATCGCGCGCCAGTTACTCAGCAGTCCCGCCGGAGCGGCAGTGGTGGGTCCATACCGTTCCAAGCGGACGTTGCCGCGCTCACTGCGCACGATGATTGAATCCGCAAGCTAGGTGAGCGTCGGCAAGATACTCTCTAGCTGATGGTCGCCAACGCGATCCAGCGCGTCAAGGAACTGGCGGCTGGCAGATACACGGGGATCGCGACCGCGATAATTCTGTTGTCGTGGTTGGGCTTCGCGTTCCTCCCGCAACATGCGGCCAGCCATACGCAAGCTCCTGCCGCCGGGCATATGCCGGGCATGGATCATGCGAACATGGCGCCGATGGCCGCGCCGGTGGTGCATCAGCCGGTGCTGTGGGTCGCGATCGTCTCCTGGATTGTCATGACCATCGCGATGATGGGACCGGCCACTTTGCCCGCGGTTCAGTACGTCCAGCAGAACGGCCCGCAGGGCCGCGGGCGCGCGCTGGCGCTCTACGCGGTGGTGTGGCTCGCGCTGTGGACGGTGGTTGGCCTCCTCATCACTCTCGCGCTGCCTATGGCCGCCACCGTCAACCGATGGTGGATGTTCGCGGGTGTGCTTCTCCTGGCAGCAATCTGGCAGCTCACCCCCTGGAAATGTCGGGCCCTGGGTGACTGTCACCAGTCGGTCCCGCTGCCGCCGGACGGATGGCCGGCGGCCAAAGGCCTCATACTCTTCGGTGCCGTCAGCGGGTGGGCGTGTATCCGGTCCTGCTGGGCCATGATGCTGACGATGGCCGTTGCGCCCTCGGCGCACCTCATCTGGATGGTGCCGTTGACTATCGCGGTCACGTGGGAGCGTTTCACCCGGTATCCCCGCCGGACGGCGCGGATTCTGGCGGTCCTTTTTGTCGTCGCAGCCGCCGCGATCGGGATTTTCGCGACCGTCCAATAGGGTTCGGGCATGGATATCAACGGCAGCGTCGCCATTGTCACCGGAGCCGGTTCGGGAATCGGACAGGCTCTCGCCTGGGGTCTGGCGGATGCGGGCGCCAAGGTCGTCGCCTCCGATATCGACGGAGATGCCGCCCTGCGTACCGCCGCGGCGGCATCAGACCCATCGGCCATTCTCGGGCAGCAGGCCGATGCCAGTTCGGTCGCCGATATCGAAGATCTCATTGCCTTGGCGGAGAGGGAGTTCGGCCCTGTCGATGTCTACATCGCCAATGCCGGTATCGCCGGTGGTCTCGGGCTTGATATCGGGGAAGCCGCGTGGGATCTCGCCATCGACGTAAACCTGCGCGCGCACGTCAGGGCCGCCACCGCGCTGGTGCCGGGATGGCTGGAACGCGGACGCGGATACTTTGTGTCGGTCGCGTCTGCGGCCGGGCTACTCACCCAACTCGGCTCACCGGCCTACTCGGTGACCAAACACGCGGCCGTCGGCTTTGCCGAGTGGCTGTCGATTAGCTATGGCGACAAGGGGATCGGGGTGAGTTGCCTGTGTCCGATGGGGGTGAAGACCGCCTTGCTCGACGGTCTCACCGATTCCGACGACCCGGATGTGCGCGTGGCAGGAACATCGATCACCGCCGCCGGGGAGGTGCTGGAGCCGGGGGCCGTCGCGGCGATGACGCTCGACGCAGTTCGTGAGGGAACGTTCCTGGTGCTGCCGCACCCGCAGGTGCTCGATATGTACCGGCAGAAGGGTGCCGATTACGGCCGGTGGATCGCCGGTATGCGCCGCTACCAGCGTGTACTCGAAGAGCAGCTCAAGCCCCAGTAATGCGGACGCGGCCCACCGGGCTGTGATGCAGATCACTTATTTGTCGCTGGTGTGACTGACTCGTCTCTTGTCGTATCACACCCTCGACCTGCTAGCGTTGACGTAACTGAGTGATTCGTCAACGAAGAAGATGAGGGTGGTATCCGCACACATGGCAGTCAATAACCCCGTTGACGTTGTGGTCATCGGAGCCGGCATGGCGGGGCTGGGTATGGCCGCCAGATTGCGCCAGGCCCGGGTGGAAAGCCTGCTGATTCTCGAACAAGCGCCTGAGGTTGGTGGTTACTGGCGGCGCAGCACATTCGCTCCCGTTGTCGGTGACGAGCTGGCCGTCCAGCAGTCGTTTGCGTTTTCGCCCAACACGTCCACTCGTTCGGTGTGGGCTACGCGTGACGGCGTTCTGTCGTATCACCACGATCTGATCGCGCGGCATGATCTCGAGCCGGTGCTGCGGCTGCGGCATCGCGTGACGGCGCTTGCCTTCGAGCCCGCGAAGGCCACCTGGCGGATCACGGTGGCGGGTAAGAAGTCGATCTTCGCCCGACGGGTCATCCTGGCGGTTGGCGCCGGAACATCGCCGGTGGCACCGGAACTCGATGGTATCGAGCAGTTCGACGGCCCGGTCCTGAGTACGGCGGACTGGGACCCGGACTTCGATTTCACCGGCCGCAACGTCGCGGTGATCGCAGCGGGGGCCAGTGCGGTGCATGTGGTGCCCGAACTGGTCAAGACGGCGGCGCGCGTGCGGGTGTTCCAGCGCACCCCCGACTGGGTGTTGCCCCGCTGGGGTGGCGAATCGTCGAGCGTTGTCGCACGCGCGCTGTCTCGTGCGTCGGGATCCGTTGCGGGCCGGTTGGCCAGCCGCTCGCATGACGCGCTGCGCCGCGGTTTGGTGTGGCGCGGAGTGGGCACCCGGTTTGTCGAAGCGGTGGCGGAGAACCACCTCAACCGCAATGTGAAGGACCCCTGGCTGCGCCGGAACCTGCTACCGGCCTACCGTGCGGGAAGCCGCCGGATCCTGTTCTCCGATGACTTTTATTCGGCGGTGCAGCAAGACAATTGCAAACTGGTGCCGTGGCCCGTCACGGGAGTGAGCGCCATTGGCGTGCGGTCGGCCGATGCCATGACCCACAAGGCCGACTGCCTGGTCTTCGCGCTCGACGACCCGGAGGTGCTTGTCGAAGCACCCTTCGCCATCAAGGGGGCGGACGGCTCCACGCTGGACGAACGGTGGGGTTCGCGGCCGAAGGCCTTCCGCGGTGTGAACGTGCCGGGATTCCCCAATCTGTTCTTGCTCACCGGACCCGGTTCCGGGTCCAACGCATTGGCGGGCCTTTCGCATATTGAGGCGCAAATCGACTATGTGACAGCGTCTTTGGCATTGGTTGATTCGTTGGCGTTCGTCTCCATCGAGGTACGCCGAGAGGCGCTCGAACGTGAGCAGGCGCGTGCCGTTCGACGATTCGATCGAACAACCTGGCGTGATGGCGCGTTCCGCTGGTACAAGCCTGAAACTGTCGCCAGCGAGCTCTTCCCAGGCACGACAAGTGAATTCCGGCGTGCGTTGGCCGATGTCGATGCCGCCGACTACAAGATTCTCACCCAGCAGGAACTTGATTCCGTCAATTCCGCGAAGTTAGGGGTAGCCCAATGACCGCCGTACTGCCAGACGAGCTGACCAGAGAGAACACCAAGGACATCTCGAAGAACGACGAGTTCTTTGAGAATGTCCTCGTCAAGATCAAGGCCAGGCAGTGGACACTGGCGGACTTCGACTGGGGCAAGCCCGGGGCCGAGACCATCAACCCTGACCAGTTTGACGATCTCAAGCAGTTCATGTCGGATCTGGTGTGGATTGAGCACATCGGCGGCCGGATGATGGGCACGCTGGGGATCACAGCCCCGAACGACACACTGCGGGAGATCTACAGCTACTTCCACGCCGAGGAACAGCGGCACGCCAATGCCGAGATCGCACTGATGCGCCGGTGGGGCATGTTGGAGGAGGGCGAAGTTCCGCCGCAGTCTGGGGACATCAAGGCCCTGCTGCAGGCGTTGCGCGGGTTCGACAATCTCGGTGACCGGCGTCTCCCGTTCGTCTATATGGCCACCGTCATCCCGTTCTTCGAGGTGGGGCTCGATGGCGCGGTGCTGAAGTTCTTGTCCGGCGAGGTTGAGGATCCGCTGTTCCACGAGGTGTTCGCCAAGATCAACTCGGACGAATCACGGCACCTGGCAATCGGTTTCGCGGTCATGGACATGCTGGGTACTCGCAAGTTCTCCAGGATGCTGGTGGAGGATGTGGCGCCGCTACTCAAGCCGGTGACGATTGTTCGTGCCGTGGGGTTGGCGAATCCTCACGTCATCCGGTTCGCGGGCTTCCTGACTCGGGTGGGTGATGCCATGCGGAACATGGGTATCGACACGATTCTGATTCAGCGTGCGTTCGATCGCTATGCGGAATCAGGCGGCCGCAAGAGCAGCAATGCCAGCCGGTTGCCGATCTTCCGGGTGCTGAGGTACCCGATCGTCAACAGCACCTACTTCACTGACTTCGATCATCCGCTGCACAAGGTGGGTCGCGCGGTGAACAAGTTCAACGACAAAGTGCCGTATCGCAAGAAGATCAAGACGCCGACGTGGACCAACGACCTCACCGCCGAGACCGCGGTGTAGGTAGTGTCCGCCTTCGAGCGACAGTCCCCGGACCGACGTGTCGCTCAGAGGCGGGCACCTCGCAACATGTTCTCTAGGCCAGCAGCCCCGCGGGATCGGTGAAGGGCAGCGCGAGGTCCTCGGCGACATGCGCATTCAGCAGCGCACCCTCATGTGTCGAGAGTCCCTTGGCCAGTGCGGCGTCGTCACGGCAGGCCTGCCGCCAGCCCTTGTCGGCCAGTGCCAGCACGTACGGCATGGTGGCGTTGGTCAAGGCGAAGGTGGATGTCCGGGGCACGGCGCCGGGCATGTTGGCCACGCAGTAGAACACGCTGTCGTGCACCGAGTAGGTCGGCTCGTCGTGGGTGGTGGGGCGCGAGTCGGCGAAGCAGCCGCCCTGATCGATCGCGATGTCCACCAGTACCGAGCCCGGTTTCATCTGGGCCACTAGTGAATTCGATACGAGTGTGGGCGCCTTGGCGCCCGGGATGAGCACGGCGCCGATCACCAGGTCGGCCCGCTTGACGGCACCCTCCAGTTCCAGCGTGGACGAGTACCGGGTGCGGATGGTGCCCCCGAATTCGGCGTCCAGTTCACGCAACTTGTTGAGGTTGACGTCGAAAACCGTGACGTGCGCACCCATTCCGGCGGCGATCCGTGCTGCGTTGTATCCGGCGACACCTCCGCCGATGACGACCACGTCGGCGGGTCCGACACCCGGGACGCCGCCCATCACCAGGCCGCGGCCGCCCACCGGAGCCATCAGGTGGTAGGCGCCTACCTGTGCGGCGAGCCGCCCGGCCACTTCGCTCATCGGGGCCAGCAGGGGGAGTGCGCCGTCGGCGGTCTGCACGGTCTCGTAGGCGATCGCGGTGGTTTCCGACGTCAGTAGTGCTTCCGTGCAGGGCAGCGACGCGGCCAGGTGCAGATAGGTGAAGAGCGTCTGGCCGCGACGCATCAGCGCGTACTCGGGCTCGATCGGTTCCTTGACCTTGAGCAGGAGATCGGCCTCGGCCCAGATCTGTTGGGCGCCGTTGATGACCTGTGCGCCAGCGGCTTTGAAGTCCACATCGGATATCGAGGAGCCTTCGCCCGCACCGGACTGAATGATCACCTCGTGGCCGCGGCGGGTCAGCTCGGCCACACCAGCCGGGGTGGTGGCCACGCGGTACTCGTTGTTCTTGATCTCGGTCGGGATCCCTACGCGCATCAATCTTCTCCTGTTCAGAACTAAGTCTCATGTTCAAGTGTGAAGAAGCGTCGATAAAGGCGCAATATTTATGTGGAAGATTCGGTACATTGCAAAAATGGCCGCAAAATCACCGGAATCCCGGTTCGACATGCCACCCACGCCGAATGATGTTCGGCGCGCGGAACTCGATGACGTGGACCGCCGCATTCTGATGGAACTGCACGATGACGCACGAATACCCAACAGCGCACTCGCTGACGCGGTGGGGATCGCGGCGTCCACCTGTCATGGGCGGGTCCGGCGTCTCCAGGAAACCGGGGTGATCCGTGGATTCTTCACCGACGTCGATCCGGCCGCCATCGGCCGGCCGTTGCAAGCGATGATTTCGGTCAGTCTGCAGGCCAACGCACGAGGGAAGATTCGCACGTTTATCCGGGACATCCGTGAGCTGCCTCAGGTCATCGACGTGTACTTCCTGGCGGGTGCCGACGACTACATCCTGCACGTTGCGGCCCGCGACACCGAGGACCTGAGGTCCTTCGTGGTTGAGAAACTCAACGCACAGCCCGATGTCGCGGGCACGCAGACGTCATTGATCTTCGAGCATCTACGCGGGGGAGCGCCCCTGTAGAGTCGCGGATCAGCTGGTAGCCGGGGCCGGGTCCTCCACGACGTCATTGGCGGTGCCGTCCTGGCCCACGATCCCGTTCTCATCCACCTCGTACACGTGCGCCTCGGCGATGTTGAAGAACGTGCCGACCACGCGCACCCGTCCGGATACCACGGCCCCGGCCAGGATCGGATGGTGAATAAGACGTTCCACCTGGATTGCCACATTCACGACGCCGAGCTGATCGACTTCGTTGAACCCGTGTGCCTCCGCGCTGGATCGTGCTGGGTGGTGTTCCTGGAATGCGATGAGGCTGTCGCGGGCGTAGTCGAGCCAGCGTCCCACCGGAGTGGTGGGCGTATCGGTCGATTCGGTCAGCAGTGCCTTCATCGCTCCGCATGAGGAATGCCCGCACACGACAACCGAACTCACGTTCAACTGGTTGATCGCGAAGTCGAGTGATGCGTCCACCGAGCCATCGGCCGGATCGGTGGGCACCACATTGCCCACATTGCGGATCGTGAACAGGTCGCCCGGGCCACTGGCCGTGATGACGTTGGGCAAGATGCGCGAGTCGCCGCAGGTGAGGAACAGCGCATCGGGATCCTGATAGTCCGCCAGCTCGCTGACATGGGGTCGCAGAGCGCCCGAACCGCGGCTGTTGTACTCGTTGATGCCGTCGATGATCGACGCGCCCGCGCCGTCGTTCTCGCTGCGGCGCCACGACCGCCACGGCACCAAACCAACAGCGCGCGAAACGAAATGCCGCTGTGGCCGGGTGGTGTGGGCGTGGTGCAGCTTGGCGTGTGAGGACTCGACGATCATCACGGTGCCGCCCGCGGCTTCGTGGGCGCGCTTCCAGTCGGAGATGGCCTCCGAGATGGCGTGGTCGACATAGTCGGCGTTGATCGCCAGCGTGACATGTGCGCCCGGGGGAACCGTGCTGAGCGTCTTGGTCAGCCGGGGGAGCGACAGGAAGCTCAGCGTGCCGTCGAGCTCGACATGCCACTGCCGCGATCCCTCGGTGCCGAACGGCCTGGCGTCCATGTGCGCCCGCATGACGCGGCCCACCAGGATGCCGATGGCCACCACGAGTCCGATGCCGACACCTTCGAGCAGGTTGAGGAACACGACGCTGATCATGGTAATGGCGTAAACAGCCAAATCGCCTGTGCGCCAAGCGAGTTTCATGTGAGCCAACTTGACCAGCTGGACACCGATGACGATCAGCAGACCGGCCAGCGCGGCCTTGGGGATGAGCTGCACCACGCTGCTGAACAGCGAGGCGAATAGCAGCACCCAGGCGCCGTGCAGGATCGCCGAAGCACGGGTCTTCGCGCCCGCGGCCACGTTGGTCGAGCTGCGGACGATCACGCCCGTGATGGGCAGGCCGCCGAGGAAGCCGGACACCATGTTGGCGCTGCCCTGGCCGATCATCTCGCGATCGAAATTGGTCCGGGGACCGGTGTGTAGCTTGTCGACGGCGACCGCGGACAGCAGCGACTCGACACTCGCGATGAGGGCGATGGTCAGCACACCCAGGAGCACCCCGGCCCAGTCGCCATCGGCAGGTCCGGTCAGGGTCGGCAGGCTCAGTGCGTCAAAGAAGTCGCCCGACAGGGAGATCCGCTCCGCCGGGGAGTTGGTGAGGACCGCGAAGGCGGTCGCGGTGACGATCGCAATCAGGGCCCCCGGGATCATGCGAATCTTGGGCGGCAGCTTGGGCCACAGCAGCAGGATCGCGATCACCATCACGCCGATGATGACGTCGGGCAGATGGTGATTGAGGACGCCCTGGGGCAGCGCCTTGAGGTTCTGCCACGCGGAGCTCTGTGATGAGCCACCCATGAGGACGTGTATCTGCTGCAGCGCGATGGTCACACCGATACCGCCGAGCATGGCGTGCACCACGACCGGCGCGATGGCGAGCGCCGCGCGGGCGATACGGCTCAGTCCGAACAGGATTTGCAGCAGGCCCGCACCGATGGTGATCAGGCAGGTCATCTGCCAGCCGAACTTGTTGATGAGCTCGGCCACCACGACGGTCAGGCCGGCGGCCGGGCCGCTGACCTGCAGCGGTGAACCGCCGATGGCGCCGGCGACGATGCCACCGACCACGGCCGCGATGAGACCCGCCATCAGCGGTGCACCGGAGGCGATCGCGATACCGAGCGAAAGCGGCAGCGCGACGAGGAATACGACGAGGGAGGCCGGGAGGTCGTGCCGCAGATTCTGCAGTAACGACGGCTTCGAAGCCTGCTCGGTGACGGAAGTCGTCATGACAGTAAGCCCTATCGGGAGGAAGGGTCGCGGCAGCAGCGGTTACACACCCATGCGCGACGAAATGGATAGATCGGTGGATGAGACGCGTAGGACGGCGTCATTGCCGTCACGGCGACGGCTCAGCGTCGATCTATCCCGAGGGTGATAAGGCGTTGTCGTCCCAAGTTGTCGGGGGCTCGCGAGAATACGAAACCCCGCGAGGCCAGCAGCGCCAACAGGGTGGCGCCCAAGAGCGCTGTCATCACGATCGCGGCCGGAACCGGTATCGAGGTGGGTTGCTGGCGGATACGCGTGGCGGTCGCGCTCAGCGGGCTCTTGACGTGCTCATGGGCCTCTTCGGGCAGCAGGTTCGATGCTGGCGAAGTTCCGATGATGGCTGTTCGCCAGCCAAACATCTGCCCATGTGTGGCCGGTCCGAGGAAACACAGGGTCGCAAGGAGGGCAATCGCGACGCCACCCACACGCGCGTATCGCTTGCGGCCCGACATGGGTTCCAGAGTACCAGTGCGGGCCTCAAACGGGTCGTATCGCAGCTAGGGATATGTTTCTGAGAGGAACCTGAGAGCCGGGCGCGACCCCGGCAAATGGTTGCCAGAGTCGTGACTACCGTCACAGCTGGTTGCTCGGCCGGTCGGGATTACACGCGATTGCGCGACCAAAAAAAGGCTCAACCAGGAGTTGACATCATCGCCTGGCAAATCGATCGGGTGATAGACATTTCGTAGCTCGAGTGAATGCCGTGTGGCGCCCTGGTGAACTTCCGCCGGTGCGGCAACGCTGTCCTCCTGATGCGCGCGTTTTTGGCGCTTGTAGTCGGGCGCCGGATCCGCCGTCTCGGCGCCGAGGATTAGGGTGACCGGCGTGACTAACATCGCGACCGGAGTACTCGGAGCGCAGGGCAAGGTTGGCCAGGCCATGTGTCAGGCCGTTGAGGCGGCGGACGATCTTGACCTGGTGGCCGCTGTGGACAAGGACGACTCGCTGGAGGCGCTCACCGCCGCCCGCGTTGTCATCGACTTCACCCATCCAGACGTCGTCATGGACAATTTGAAGTTCTTGATAGGTCACGGCATTCATGCGGTTGTCGGTACGACCGGCTTCACCGACGAGCGGTTGGATCAGGTGCGGGCCTGGTTGGCGGACAGCCCGGGCACGGCGGTGCTGATCGCCCCGAACTTCGCGATCGGCGCGGTGTTGTCGATGAAGTTCGCGCAGCAGGCCGCCCGATTCTTCGAGTCGGTTGAGGTCATTGAGCTGCACCACCCCAACAAGGCGGACGCTCCTTCCGGGACGGCGACGCGAACCGCACGTTTGATCGCCGAGGCACGTAAGGGATTGCCGCCAAGCCCCGATGCCACCAGCACCGGGATCGAGGGAGCCCGTGGCGCCGATGTCGACGGGGTGCGTGTGCACGCGGTGCGTGTCGCCGGACTCGTCGCCCGTCAAGAGGTGCTGTTCGGGACCACCGGCGAGACCTTGACCATCCGCCACGACAGCATCGACCGGTCGTCCTTCGCGCCGGGCGTGCTGCTGGCGGTGCGTAACGTCGCGGCCCGGCCCGGACTCACGATCGGCATCGAGCCCCTGCTGGAGCTGTAGTGTCGGCCGCAGCCCGGATCAAGATCCTCATCGCGTTCATGTGTGCGGCGATGGTCGTCTACTTCCTGATCCTGGGTCGGATGGGTGTCGCGTTGATCGACAGCGGGAAGCCCGCGGCGATCGGCATGGGTGTCGGCGTGCTGATCCTTCCGTTCATTGGTGTGTGGGCGATGATCGCCACCCTGCGTGCGGGTTTCGCGCATCAGCGACTCGCCGGTCTGGCCACCGAATTGGGCCGTGATCTCGATGTGAGCGCCCTGCGCAAGACGCCGTCGGGGCGTGTCAATCGCGACGATGCCGATGCGCTCTTCGCGACCGTGAAGGCGGAGGTCGAGGCAGAACCCGGCGATTGGGTGGGCTGGTACCGGCTGGCACGCGCGTATGACTACGCGGGGGACCGGGGCCGCGCACGCGAGACCATGCGCACCGCTGTGCAGATGCAGCAGGACGCGGCGGGATGAGCCGTCTACTGGTGGTGCATCACACCCCGTCACCGGCCACCCGGGAATTGTTGGAGGCGGTGCTGGCGGGTGCGAAGGACCCCGACATCTCCGGAGTCGAGGTGGTCGCCAGGCCGGCTCTCGCCGCGACCATCCCCGACATGCTGGATGCCGACGGGTACCTGTTTGGCACCACCGCGAATTTCGGGTACATGTCGGGGGCGCTCAAGCACTTCTTCGATACCGTCTACTACCCGAGCCTGGACCATGTCGCCGCACGCCCGTACGGCCTGTGGGTGCACGGCAACAACGACACGGTGGGCGCGGCGTCCGCGGTGGACAAGATCGCGACCGGGCTTGCGCTGGAGAAGGCTGCCGATGTACTCGAGGTGGTCGGGCCGATCGACGCATCCGCGCGCGAGCAGGCCTATAACCTTGGCGGCACGCTCGCCGCGATCTTGATGCATTGAGGAGACTGGCATGCCCGGACTTGCCGAACTTGCCCTGGGGGCTGCGCCCATCGCCGGGGGTGCCCTGCTGGGAGCGGTAGCGGGCAATCTCAAACCCCCTGACTTCCGGGCGCTGATCGCCAAAGACCTCGATCTGCTCGATCGCATCCCCGAGGAGCAGGCCGAACGTCGCGCCGCGTTTCAGCGCACCATCGATCAGCGGATCGATGACCTGATCGCGAGCACCGATCGGGGCCGTTCGCTGCGTGAGGCCGCTTTTTCCTACGGCGGCAGCTGGCGCGATGTCTTGGTGTTCGTCGGGGCTGTTCTGTTCACCGTGATCTGGTGGAACGTCGAGCACACCCGGACCAACTGGCTGGTGATGTTCCTGGTGATGCTGGCGTTGACCTTGATCGCGGGGTTCTATGCGTTGCGCACGACGCTGCGTGGGCTACAAAGCCTCGGCGGAAGATTGCGACATCGATCCCCGGGATCGCCGTAGCCGCGAGGAGCGGCAATTCCGTTGCGAATTCGAATCTGTCATCTCCGATATAGTCTGTTAAATCGGACTCCGGGTATTACGCAATATTAATTCAGCTGAATATCTGGATATGCGGAGCATTCATATGATGGACATAGACTGTCGCTTATCTATTCAGTCCATATGGAATCGGAATTTGCCTTGAACGCGACACTACATACGGCCAAAACCGTTGATGTTCAGCGGATGCTCTCGGTGGCAGAGTCGGAATTGAACCATCTGCGCAAGTACACAACGATCTGGTACGTGGCCTGGCTGCGCGGTGCCGTGGATGTAGCCGCATTGCGTGCGGCGGCGACGGTTCTGCAACGCAAGCACCCTTTCCTGGCCGCACGGGTCGATCCCGTCGGCCGCCGTTTTCGGGTCACCACCGAGCCCGTGCGAGCCTCGGTGGTGTCCCTGCGGGCTGAGCCGCTCGAGGACGTCGCAACGCTGCCCGTGCTCTCGCTCGATGATGGAACGTTTGCGGTCCTGGTCCATCCGCGGGAAGCCGGTAGCGCCGTCGCGGTAGGAGTGGATCATTCGATCGCGGACGCACGGCTAAGTTACGTCTACTTCTCTGAATTGTGGGAGATCTACACCGGGATTGTGACGACGGGCGAAGCTCCCCAGGCACAGCGCCAGCCGATTCCTGTGGCTCCGGAGTCCGCGATGGAGAGCCGGGGCCTGCTGCGAACCGCACTTCCGGACAAACACTGGTTCGGCGCTACGACCTGGGGCGGTCGCCAGCAGGAAGGCCCCTCCGCGCCGCGGACCGTGTTGGGATGGAAGCAACGCTTCGACCCCGAGGTATCGGCGGCGTTGCGTGCGGCGGCACGGCAACGCCACACGACCGTCAACACGCTCATCACCGGTGTCATCGCACTGGCGGAACGTGCATTGATCCCTGTCGAGGATGGCGTGCCGGTGAACCTGGGCTTCGAATCGCTTGTGGACTATCGCAAGCACCTGACACCGCCCGCCGAACTCGGCGAGATCGCCAACGGAATCATGATCGCGCGAAGTCAAGTGACGGTCCGCGTAAACGATGACCCTATGCATGTCGGCGCCGAAGTGGCGCGTCAAATCACCGAGGACATCGACAGCGGATTCCTTGTGCAGAGTGTGCGCCACCTGGGTGACGGTTTCTTGGCAGGTGATTTCGGGCCGTTCATCCGGATCACCAATCCTGGAATTCTGCCCATCCCGCCTTTGCCGGCGAACCTGATCCTGGAGGACTTCGACGCTCAGCTCACCACACCACCACCCGCGATCACTGGGGATGCTCCCGTGCCGCAGGCATCCCGCTACGAGGTCTATTCCATCGGGGACGAGTTCACCATCGTCTGCAAATTTCCCGCCGAATCGCTCACCGATGCACAGGTGGGCGCGCTGCGCGCGGACATCGTGGCGCGGGTTGACGCACTCGCGACACGGTAGAAGGTGTTCTGTGCTGGGCGCTCTCGGTGCGTCGGGGCCCGGGGACCGTCGGAGCCGCGAAGTAAGCTAGCTGCGTGCCCGTTCCCACTCCTTACGAGGATCTGCTGCGTCTCGTGCTCGACCAGGGCACGCCGAAGTCGGATCGCACCGGCACCGGTACGCGCAGCGTCTTCGGTCACCAGCTGCGCTACCGCCTGGACGACGGCTTCCCGCTGATCACCACCAAGAGGGTTCATCTGAAGTCGGTGATCTACGAGCTGCTGTGGTTCCTGCGCGGCGAATCCAATGTCCGCTGGCTCCAAGAGCGCGGGGTCACCATCTGGGACGAGTGGGCATCGGAGGCAGGCGAGCTGGGGCCGGTGTACGGGGTGCAATGGAGGTCCTGGCCCACCCCGTCGGGTGAGCACATCGACCAGATCAGCGCGGCGCTCGAGCTGTTGCGTTCCGACCCCGATTCGCGCCGCAACATCGTCTCGGCCTGGAACGTTGGCGAGATCCCGCAGATGGCGCTGCCGCCCTGTCATGCCTTCTTTCAGTTCTATGTCGCCGACGGCAAGCTGAGCTGCCAGCTGTATCAGCGCAGTGCCGACCTGTTCCTGGGGGTTCCCTTCAACATCGCGAGCTATGCGCTGCTCACCCACATGATGGCGGCGCAGGCGGGGCTCGAAGTGGGCGACTTCGTGTGGACCGGTGGCGACTGCCATATCTACGACAATCACATCGAGCAGGTCACCGAGCAGCTCAGCCGCGATCCCTATCCGTATCCCAGGTTGGTTCTGGCGCAGCGTGATTCGATTTTTGATTACCAGTACGAGGACATCACTGTCGAGAACTATCAGCATCATCCGGCCATCAAGGCGCCTGTCGCGGTATGACGGGAACCATCGGGCTGATCTGGGCACAATCCCGCGACGGCGTCATCGGTGCGGATGGCGCCATACCGTGGCGGCTACCGGAAGACCAGGCGCGTTTTAAGGCAATCACCATGGGGCACACGGTGATCATGGGGCGCAAGACGTGGGAGTCGCTACCCAGCAGTGTGCGGCCGCTGCCGGGGCGCCCCAATATCGTGCTGACCCGTGATGCGCTGTTCGAACCAGATGGCGCGTTGGCTGTCGGATGCGTGGACGCCGCGTTGGCCGCCTCCGACGAGGCCCCCTGGGTCATCGGAGGCGGGGAGATCTACCGGCTGTTCCTGCCCTTGGCGCAGCGATGCGAGGTGACGGTAATAGACGCCGATGTGGCGGGCGATGCCCTCGCGCCGCATCTCGATGAGAGTTGGGTGGTCGAGGGAAGTGATTGGCAGACAAGCGCATCCGGATTGCGATACCAATTCCTGAGCTATCGGAAGGCCGACGTGTGAGGCACGCGCTACGCCGGGCGGCCATCCTGACGGCCACCGCGGTGCTGGTGCTCACCGGTTGCAGCCGCGTCGTTGACGGCACCGCGTCCGCACCCGCGGAAGCCGCGGGCTGGGGGAGCAGTCAGGGCGCGGGTGTGACGGTCGGCGGCGCCGGTGATGTCGCCGCCGGGATCACCGTGTTCGTCGATTTTCAATGCCCGTTCTGCCAGCGATTCGAAGCTGAGTACGGCGAAGAGATCACCAAGTACGTCACCGAGGGGCGACTGCAGGTGACCTATCGGCCGGTGAGTTTTCTGGACCCGATCTCGGTCAGCGGTGACTACTCGTCGCGGGCCGCTGCCGCTCTGTTCCTGATCGACAAGTCGGGTGCCGCGGACCCGGTGATCCTGGGTTTCATCGGCGAGATGTTCCGACGGCAACCGGCCGAAGGCATGGGGAACCTCACCAATTTGCAGATCAGCGACATTGCCGCCGGTGCCGGAGTGACGGGCGATGTGCTGCATGAGATTTCATCTCTTCAGGTCACCGATGCCGACCACCAACGGACGGCGGGCAATGAGCAGCAGCTGACAGATCACGGCCTGGGCGGCGTCCCGGCTGTCATCGACGGCTCGGGGGAGATGATTGATCCGTCCGACGCCGACTGGCTGGCCCGCGTTGTGGGAGCCCGGTGAGCCGCTCGGCTTTGAACGCCGGGCAGGCGCGCCGCATCGCGATTGCGGCGCAGGGCTTCGCCGGTCCGCCCGCGACGTCGGTGACCCGGGCGCACCTGCGTAAGCTTATTTCCAGAATCCAGGTGCTGCAACTGGATTCGGTGTCGGTCGCGGTGCGCGCCCACTATGCGCCGGTGTTCAGCAGGCTCGGGCCCTACGATCGCGCACTCCTCGACGATGCGGCCTGGAGTCATAGCGCGCGCACGCCACGGCTGCTCATCGAGTACTGGGCGCACGAGGCGGCGTTGATGTCCATCCAGGACTGGCCGCTGATGCGATGGCGTATGCGCGAGTACCAACATGGGCGGTGGGCACGGAAGTTCGTCGAGGAGAATCCGCGCCTGGTCGAGGAGGTTCTCGCCGCCGTCGCCGAGCTCGGGCCGTGCACGGCCGGACAGATTGAGGCGTACCTGGAGCGGGAAGCACCGGGCCGCAAGGGCCCGTGGTGGGACCGCAGCGAGACCAAGTGGATTGCCGAAGCCCTGTTCTCTTCGGGTGAGCTGACCACCGATAAACGCGTCGGGTTCTCGCGGCATTACCAGCTGGCGCACAAGGTGATTCCCGCTGAGATCTACCAACGCGAGGTCTCCGATGAGGAGGCAGTGCTGGAACTCACGCGTCGTGCGGTGCGTGCGCTGGGCCTGGGAACCGAGGCTGACATCCGCGACTATTTCCGGCTCGCGGCGGGACAGATCAAACCGGCACTGGCCGCGCTCGCCGATGCGGGCGAAGTGGAGAAGGTGGCCGTCGACGGGTGGAACGCGCCGGCTTATCTGGACCCCGGGCAGACGATTCCACGCGTGGATCGTGGTACGGCGCTGCTATGTCCCTTTGATCCGCTGATCTTCTTCCGTCCCAGGGTCGAGCGCCTCTTCGACTTTCACTATCGCATCGAGATCTACACCCCGGCACCCAAGCGGCAGTACGGCTATTACGTCTGGCCGTTTCTGCTCGACGGGCATCTCGTCGGCAGGGTCGACCTCAAGGCTGATCGTGCGGCTGGGACCCTCAACGTCGTCGGGGCGTTCGCGGAGCAGGGGCAGGACGCGTCGCGCATCGCCGGGCCGTTGGCCGAACAGCTTCGCACCATGGCGTCCTGGCTCGGTCTTGAGAGAGTCGCCGTCGGGAAGCGCGGTGACGTGGTCAAACCCCTGGGCGTCGCCCTTCGAACGACACGCTGACCAGGTCGGTGACCTTCAGTGATCCCATCGCCATGGAAAACGGCTTCACCTGGTAGGTCCGCTGTGACACCTCTGTGGTGAGGCTCAACTGCTGACTGTCACCGTCTTCGACAACGGCAAGGTCGATATCCACAACCTGGGTTATCCCGTGAATGGTCAGGGAACCATGCATGCGATAACCGCCGGCCGCCGCGGTGATCTTCTCGGCGCGGAATTCGATAGTGGGAAATCGCCTGGCATCCAATGTCTTCAGCGCGTTGCCCCGCACGACCGCCTTCTCCGGTGTCGTGAGGGGCGTCAAGCCGCCCTCGCCACTGTCGACTCGCAGCGAGTTCACATCGACAACGAGGGCAGCCGACGTTGGTTGTCCGTCGGTTTCGTCGACGGAGATGGTCCAGGAGTCCATGACGATCGTGAGACGGTGGCCCATACGGGCCGCGCGTCCGGTGACGCCGGTGCGCAGGGTCAGCGTGCCGTGCTCGGGTCCGAGCGTCCAGGAGCTCACCGGCCGATCGTAAAGGTGGGGCCTATCGCGCCTGCGGGGAGCCGACCGGCAGCGGTTTGCGCCATTGATCGGTGTGCAGTTCGATCCTGGACTTCCCGGAACCGGACCACGACGTGTTCAGTCCGAAGTGCTGCGCCAGCTGCACGATTCTGCGCCCGACGATGGCGTCGGTACGTTCGTGAACCTGGGCCTCGGCGCCCGGATCGCCGCGCTGATACGCCTCCAGCAGGGCTGTCGGCAACCCAGGGTGGGCGCGAAACGCGCTGTACCCCAAGTAAAGAACTGGATGATCGTCGGCAAGGCGCAGCGCATCTTGCTCGTGGAAATACGTGTATGCCCACTGGTGGTAGCGGTACCCATCGGGCGGATCCGGATTGACGGTGCGCTCGCCGTCGATCTCGGAGGTGGCACAGGTCGTGCAGCAGGCGAAGCACATGCGCGCGAGGATGCCCTCGGATTCCAGGTGGGCGAACGTGTACTGGAGCCGGCCGTAGTCGCCGGTGTCGGCCCATGTCGCCTGTTCGGCGAGACGCTCACTCCACATCTCCTGCACTAGTGCCACGGCCTCATCGGGATCGATCTGGCCGGAATCGTCCACCCACTCGGCGACGGAATCTTCTACCTCGTCCCGTGACCAGAAACCGGCGACGAGGTACTCGCGGATGAAGTGCCGTAGCTCATCGCGATCACCAGTTTGCCATTCGAGGATGCGCACATGTCAAAGGTAGCTCGGGGAGTTGCGGGCTGCATGTCGAGAACACCGGCGGGCTTGTACTGGTGATCGGTGGGCCACGGCCGCCGATAGGGTGTGGCGCGTGGCAGAGATCGTGCCGCTGCGTGTGCAGCTGATAGCGAAGACCGACTTCATCGCACCTCCGGACATCGACTGGAGTACCGATGCCGATGGCGGCCCGGCACTCGTCGAATTCGCCGGGCGGGCCTGCTACCAAAGCTGGTCCAAGCCCAACCCGCGCACTGCCACCAACGAGAGCTACCTGCGCCACGTCATCGAGGTGGGCCATCTCTCGCTGCTCGAGCACGCCTCGGTCACCTTCTACATCACCGGAATCTCCCGGTCGTGCACCCACGAGCTGATCCGCCACCGCCACTTCTCCTACTCGCAGCTGTCGCAGCGATTTGTCCCCGAAGCGGACTCCAACGTCGTGCTACCACCTGCCGTCGAGGACGATCCGGAGCTGGTGGAGCTGCTGCGCAAGGCCACCGATGCCAGCCGTGCGGCCTACGTCGAGCTCCTGGAGAAGCTGGAATCCAAGCTCGGCGACGTCCCCAATGCCGTGTTGCGGCGCAAGCAGGCGCGACAGGCGGCCCGGTCGGTGCTGCCCAACGCCACCGAGACCCGCATCGTCGTGACCGGGAACTACAGGGCCTGGCGGCACTTCATCGCGATGCGCGCCAGCGAGCATGCAGACGTGGAGATTCGGCGTCTGGCGATCGCCTGCCTGCGCCAGCTCGCCGACCTGGCGCCGTCGATCTTTGGAGACTTCGACATCGCAACCCTGGCCGACGGCACCGAGGTCGCGATCTCCCCGCTGGTTTACGAGGGATAAGACACACGGGGCACGGCATATTCACTTGGTCGCGGCGGGTATTCTCATGCCGTGACAGCAGGCGAAACAGTGGCGCGGCTCGGCACCGTGCTCACCGCGATGGTGACTCCTTTCGATGCCGATGGCGCCCTTGACGTCGACACCGCGGTCCGGTTGGCCGCGCATCTGGTCGACGCCGGGTGCGATGGGCTCGTGCTCTCTGGCACCACCGGTGAGTCTCCCGTTACCTCCGATGCCGAGAAGCTGACCCTGCTGCGCGAGGTGGTGGCCGCCGTGGGCGACCGCGCACGCATCATCGCCGGGTCTGGCACCTACGACACCGCGCACAGCATCAAGCTTTCCCGGGAGTGCGAGGCCGCCGGGGCCGACGGGTTGCTGGTCGTCACCCCTTACTACTCGCGGCCCTCGCAGGCTGGGCTGCTGGCGCATTTCACCGCAGTCGCCGACGCGGTGAATGTGCCCGTCATCTTGTACGACATTCCGCCGCGCTCGGTCATCCCCATCGACTTCCACATCATCCGCGAGCTCGCCGCACACCCGAACATCGTGGCGGTCAAGGATGCCAAGGGCGATTTGCACGGTGGTGCCCAGGTCATCGCCGGTACCGACCTCGTCTACTACTCGGGTGACGACCCGCTGAACCTGCCCTGGCTGTCGGTGGGAGCGGTCGGATTCGTCAGCGTCATATCGCATTTCGTGGCCGGCCCGCTGCGCGAGTTGTTGGCCGCCTACAACGCCGGTGATGTGGAGACAGCTCGCAAGATTAATGCGCAGATCGCGCCGGTGACGGAGGCTTGCAGACGTCTGGGTGCCGTGGGGGCCATCAAGGCCGGGCTTCGGTTGCAGGGCATCGAGGTTGGCGATCCCCGCCTGCCGAATGTCCCGCCGAGCCCGGAGCAGATCGAGGGATTGGCTGCGGATATGCGCGCTGCCGGGGTGCTGTAGGTGGCTCTCACCCCACCCGATAACCTGCGTGCGCCCGGACCGCTCGCCGAGGGCGCGCTGCGTGTCACGGCCCTGGGCGGCATCAGCGAAATCGGCCGCAACATGACGGTTTTCGAGCTACGCGGCCGTCTGCTCATCATCGACTGCGGCGTGCTCTTCCCGGGCCATGAAGAGCCTGGCGTGGACCTGATCCTCCCGGATATCCGCCTTATCGAAGATCGTCTCGACGATGTCGAGGCGCTGGTCCTCACGCATGCGCACGAGGATCACATCGGCGCCATCCCATACCTGCTCAAGATGCGCCCCGATATCCCCGTCGTCGGCTCGGCGTTCACGCTGGCGCTGGTGGAAGCCAAGTGCCGCGAACACCGCATCACCCCGCGGTTCGTCAAGGTCGCCGAGGGCGAGCGGTCCACCCACGGCGCCTTTGAATGCGAGTACTTCGCGGTCAACCATTCCATTCCGGATGCTCTCGCCATCGCCGTGCACACCGAGGCCGGGACCGTCCTGCACACCGGCGATATCAAGCTTGATCCGCTGCCCCCGGACCGCCGCCCGACCGACTTGCCCGGACTTTCCGGGCTGGGTGACCGGGGAGTCGACCTGTTCCTCGTCGACTCCACTAACTCCGAAATTCCGGGTGTGGGCCCGTCGGAGAGCGAGATCGCCCCGACGCTCAACCGGCTCATCGAGACCGCCCGCGGCCGGGTGATCATCGCGTGTTTTGCCAGCAACGTGGCTCGGGTGCAACAGATTATCGATGCATCAGTGGCGCACGGTCGTCGCGTCGCACTGGTAGGCAGATCGATGGTGCGCAATATGGGCATCGCCCGAGATCTGGGCTTCCTCGACATCGACGACCGCAATCTCATCAACGTGGAAGTCGCGAACGAGCTTGCACCGCAACGCGTTGTGATGATCACCACCGGTACGCAGGGCGAGCCGATGGCCGCGCTGTCACGGATGGCGCGTGGCGACCACCGCCAGATCACACTCACCACCGATGATTTGGTCATCCTGTCCTCGTCGTTGGTGCCTGGAAACGAAGAGGCGGTCTACGGCATCATCGACTCTCTCGCGAAGGTGGGCACCCGGGTGGTAACGAATACCCATGCGCGGGTCCATGTTTCAGGTCACGCCTACGCGGGAGAGCTGCTCTACCTGTACAACGCGGTGCGGCCACGTAATGTGATGCCGGTGCACGGCACCTGGCGGCATCTGCGCGCCAATGCGGGGCTAGCCGTCAAGACCGGTGTGGATGATGACCGAATCGTGTTGGCCGAGAACGGTGTGAGCGTCGATCTGCATAACGAGCGTGTTCGTATCTCCGGCCGCGTGCCGGTGGGCAAGATGTTCGTTGACGGTCTGGTCGACGGCGACGTATCCGATGTCACTGTGGGCGAGCGCCTGGCCCTGGGTGGCGGGGGATTCATTGCGATCACCGTCGCGGTGCGCAGTGATGGGCGTGCCGTCGGCAGGCCGCAGCTGTTCTCGCGCGGCTTCTCCGATGATGCCAAGGCGCTCGACCCGGTGACCGAGCTCGTCATAGCGGAGCTGAATTCGCTTGCCGAACAATCGGTTACCGATACCGGCCGCATCGCGCAGGCTGTGCGGCGCGTGGTGGGCAAGTGGGTTGGCGAGAAGTACCGTCGCCAGCCGATGATCGTGCCGACCGTGTTGACCGTGGGCTAGGTCTTTTGGGCGAGCACGGTCCGTTCCAGTTCTGTGGTCGAAAGGCTGCGTCCAGCGGGTGCCAGATAGCGCTCCTGGAACTCGGGACCGCTGACATCCTCGATGACCCGCCAGCCGTACTCGGCGAGCAGGGGTGCCACCGCCCCGGGTGCGAGGCCGAACATCCATACCTGGCTGCGTAGCCGAAACCTTTTGTACAGGATCGTGTTCCCGTACAGGTTCGAGCCATCGATGAAATCGCGTTGCACGTAGGTGAAGGCCAGACGGCTGCCCGGTGCGGCGGTGCTCAGGTAGTCCAGTGTCGACCGGACCGCCGGCTCGGGAATGTACTGCGTGACGCCCTCCCAGATGAAGAAGGTGCGCGCGGTGACGTCGTGCCCGGCCCGGCGTAACGCGTCGCCCAGATCGTCGTGCTGGAACTCGACAGGAACAAGGTGGACAGACGGCGGTAGTGCGCCGACCGCCTTCTGGATCGCGCGCCGCTTGGCCGCGATGTTGACCGGCTGATCGACCTCGAATACCGGTACCGGGGAGCTTCGCGCCAGTCGGCATCCGCGGGTGTCCATTCCGGCACCCATATTGACGACCGATTCCCATGTGCCCGCGGACGAGGCCAGCTGGTCATCGATGTAGCGCTTACGGCACACGAAAATAGACCAGGCGCCCTGACCGCTTCGCTCCGCGAGCCTGATCAGCAGGTTCCGCAGCGTGGTCCAGGCGGTGACGCGGACACACCATCGCAGTCCCGCGGGCAGGATTCGGGCGGCTAGACCGTCATCGACGATCCGGGACCCGCGCGGCTCGTGCTGCTCGATCGCCGCGATGGCCATGGGGCCGTACGCGGTCTGCGCTGCGGGGTTTGTCCGTGCCATGTCTAGCGCCTGTTGGTGAACCCGGCGTCGACCGGAAGCGCGACACCGGTGACATAGCGGGCGTCCTCCGACACCAGCCATGCCACCGCGTTGGCCATGTCCTCGGGAGGCATGAGAACTACCGGCAAGGCATGGCCGGTATCAGACATGCCTTCGGGAGCGCCGTTGGCGAACAGTTCTTCCGTCACCGGATTCACCAGCATGGGCGTCGCGACACCACCCGGGTGGATCGTATTCACTCGAATATTATGTGGCGCAAGCATGTTGGCATAGGACCGCATGAGCCCGACCAGCCCGTGTTTGGCGGCGGTGTACGCCAGCCCGCCCGGGGTGTTCATCACCATGCCGGTCAGTCCGGCTACCGAGCTGGTCAGCACGATCGAACCACCGGCGCCCCGCTCCACCATCGACGGCCGGGCCACCTCGATCGTGTGATACACGCCGGTGAGGTTGACATCGAGTACATCGGTCCAGCCCTCCTCGCCACTTTCGGGAGTGAGGGTGGCGATACCGGCGTTGGCGACCACGATGTCGACGGGCCCGAGGGCCTCGACGCCGGCATCGAAGGCTGCCCGCAGTGCTGCCCGGTCACGCACATCGGTCTCATGTGCCGAGATGGTGCGCCCCAGGGCGTCGACCTCCTTGACAGTGAGGTCCAGATCCTCGGTGGTGGCCATCGGATACTCGACCGAGGGGATCTGTGCGCAGATATCGACCGCGATGATGTTGGCTCCCTCCGAAGCCAGCTTGATCGCGTGGGCACGGCCCTGCCCGCGGGCCGCGCCGGTGATAAAGGCGACCTTGCCGTCTAGCTTGCCCATATCAGTGCGTCAGATCACCCTTGGCGGGATCGCCTGCTGGAAGTGATTCGGCAACAACGATTTCCGGAGCTTGACTCAGCAGCGGGCCCACCTTACCGAACATCGCGGTGACGGCAGGCGCCTTCCCGTGTTCCGCCAGTGCCTCGTTGCTCGCCCAGGACTCTACGAAGACGAAGCGATCATGTGCCTCATGCAGGGAGTAGAGATTGCAGCCCGGCTCGTCGTGCACCTGGGGGATGGTTTCGAGAAGCGCGGCACGGACCTCGTCGCGCTTATCCGGCTGGGGATACAAGAACGCCACCACAGTGGGCATGGAACACCTCTCGTCGTTGGGAGTCGATCGAATTCCACCGTACCGAAACAGTCTCGAGGGGCCGTCGGTCGATAGGCTGTGCGGGTATCGAGGGAGGGATATGACCGATCAACACCCTGTGGCCGGGCTACCGATCCGCACCGAGGTTGTCCTCACCGAGGATGGACGAGGCAAGCTTACGAATGGCGCGCTTCGTACCGTCGCACGATCACGGGCCGTCTGGATTTTGCTCGTTGGCGCCGTGCTGTACGTCGCGTTCTTCTTCGTGTTTGTTGAGGCTCCCGCCGGTGTAGTGATCCTGATCGTCGTGGTCGCGGCGGCAGCCCTGATCGCGTCGAGAATTCGATCTCGTACTCGGCTGTCCATGCAGGCGATACCTGTCGGGACGGTACAGCGCGCCGAGTTCGGAGCGTCGGAGTTCACGTTCTGGGTACTGCGTCCGACGGCGAATGCTCTACTGGGGCAATCTTTTCTGACTACTCGGCTCATGATCCTGCGCGACTACACCGAGATCAAGAACGTGGTGGTGAACGACAACGCCGTGGGAATCCTGTTCTCGGCTCGGCCGGGAACGCGTGAGGCCTTCCCTCGTGAACTCTTCCCCGACCATGCGCTCGCGCTGATGTCCCGATACACCAAGGTCACCGGGAAGTGGGTGCCGCCGGCACGGACGAATTGACCCAGACGGAGTACTCGTCGAGTGCGGCATTGAGACGCGCGCGATCAACGCGCGTGCCGATCTGTTGGGCCCCCACCAGGATGCTGAATCCGATGCGCGCCAGGGTGTCCGCCCGGCCCGGTTCGAACCCGGCGTCGATGTAGTGCTTGGTGAGGTGTTTGTGCCGTACCTGGTCCACGCGGTGCTGCGCCGCGGCGACGTAGCGGTCGGCCATCGCCCAGGCGCGAATGGCCTTCTCCACCTCGTGATCTGCCTCGCGAGCGGCCTGTTCCAGTACGACCAGCCGTTCCCGCGGGTTGTCGACCTCGTCCACGCGCTGGCGCTGTGCGGTAGTGACGTCGTTCTCCCAGTAGTCGATGACTGCCCGGTAGAAACCGGCGCCGCTGCCGAAGTGGTGGTACAGCGAGCCCGTTGTCACGCCGATCCTTCGGCATACCGCCGTTGTGGTGAGCGCGGGCTTGCCGCCCGCGGCCAGTAGTTCGAACGCGGCAGTGAAGTAGTCATGGCGGGCGACCTTCTCGGTCATGTATCCGACCATAGATGAATCTACGTGCGAGGGAAGGCGAATCTGAAAGGTAGCTGTGTCTATTTTGGTAGATGTTTCAGTTAACAATTTGTGTATGATTTATCACGTGGTACTGCACGCGAAATACGTAGTGCAGTGATACTGGGAAACAGGGGAGGTACTAGCGATGTCGCAAAAATGGTTTGCGATGGTGGGCGCGGTAGCAAGTTTGGCGATGTCGGTGGGAACGGCGTTGCCCGCTGCGGCAGACCCGCCGAAGGACCCGTACCCGGATACCAGCAAGTACGCGAAGTTCGACTTCGAGGGGTTCCGGATCGCCGACAAGCCTGGCGTGTGGTTTTCATCCACCTCCGGACTGAGCTGCGGCATTTGGGACGACGGCAGCTTCGGCTGCAATGGCGTTATCCCAGGAGCTCCAGCTGGCACCAATCAGGTGGGCTGGTTCTCCGGTGAAGGGTCCGCGCATTTTGATAACACCGAGCAGATTCGATTCACGTCCGGAGAAGCGCAGAGGGTACTGCCGGCCAATAACTACATCGAGTATCGCAATGTTCGTTGCGCGACAACGCCCGAGAATCATCTGTACTGCGGCGGAGCGGGTTCCGGTAAGGGCGGCTATTCGGGTGCCCGGTTCCTCATTACGCCAGGCAAGACCTGGTTGGGCAACGAGCAGTAGCCGCTAATTGCGTGGGGCGTGCGGCACCGGGCAGCCTGCCGGTGTCGCCGCCGTCGCGTCATGGTGGGTGTATGAGGTGTCGTGCATGCCGCCGAGCTTGGCCAGCGCCTGATTGATGACCGTCGCCGACCACCACAGCAGCTCGCCATTGCGTTGTTGTGCACGGCGTTTGGCGCCTGGCAGGCTGTCGGTCAGGCGGCGCAACTGGACGTTGGCGTGTACCGCGATACCCGTCAGCCACGTCCACGGTTGCAGCCGGGCGTCGCGCAGGGGAGTGGCGCGCACGAGTGCCCGCACCAGATCCTCACCGCCGTAGTACGCGGCGACACCGAGAACCGGAGTGAACACGAGCCGGCCAATGCGTCCCGCAATTCCCTTGTCGACAAAGCCGAATGCCGCAGTCATCATGACGTCGGTCCATTCCGAGGGGCCACCGGCGTAGGCGACCATGTAGTCCATGGTCTCCATCCCCTCCGCCACGGACTTGGGGATCAGTTCGTCGGCCACACCGAATACGTAGGCGATGTACGCCCAATACATCACGGCGGCTTCAAGATCGGCGATGCTGCGGGTGCGCCCGTGCTGATGGTCGATCAGCGGCGGGATGAGCCCGAAGGTCATCGCGGCACCCATCATCATGGAATTGGAAATCGGGTTGCCGTGGTGGGCGAACTGTTCGTCTCCCCAGGAGCGCCGGAGTCCGGCACGCACCTGTGCGTGCATCAGACGCACCAGGACGGTGTCCTTGAAAGGCTGCGAAAAGCGTTCCAGAGCACCGCGATAGGTCATCTTGCGAAACCATGCGGTGGTTTCCAGGTTGCGGCGCAGGGTGTCGTTGACGAATCTGCCGGTCGCGCCGGTGGCGTAGGCAACCTCGTCGCCCACAAACGTGCCGAAGGTATCGCCGAAGCCCATACCGAACTTGGCCGCCAATGACGAGTTGTTCCACAGCTGCCGCCCGCGTTCCCAGAGCGCGGGGTCGTACCACGCGGGTGGATTGTCGAGCTGCTCGAACAACGCGACGAACTCCGCCGGCGGATTCTCAATCGATTCGATGCCGTGGTCGAGGGCCCGGGTGAGCATCGCCCGACCCTGGCGAGCGGGCATCTTGCGGATGCGGTCCACGACCGCATCCATCAGTTCGTCGCCCTGCCAGAGATGATCGGCGAGCAGTCGGGTGCGCGGCGTCTCTCTGGGGACCTCATGGAAGTCCATCCACGGAGTCAGGATGTCCCTGCGGGACTGAGTCCACATCGCGTCGAATCGCAACCGAGCTGGTGCGGGGCGCAGAGCCATCCCTGCCCGCCAGTAGTAGTCGTTGGGATGCGTGCTGACTGTCGATAGGGCGCCGTTGCCACTCATGGGGACAGGCTAGCGAGCGCCAGGGCATGTTGGCAACACTCATTGTCAAGTGTCTGGCCGGTTTTCCCTCGCAGGGGCGACGGGGTCAATAGAATCGGCCTCGCTATTTTGCTGACTCGGTAACCACGAATATCGGGAGGGGTTGGAATGCGGCTGCTGACTCAGTTGGCGGGCATCATCGCGCTGACACTGGGGCTTATTGTCGGATCGGTGGCCTCCGCGGCGGCGGATCCCGACATCTCGGGGGACCCGAATCCATATCCCGACGTCAACAACATCACCAAGTTCAAACAGGCCGACTTCGAGCAGTTCCTGCGTGATGACACCGACGGGGCCTGGTTCGCGACGCCTCGCGGATTGACCTGTGCGATCTGGATCGACGGGAGCTTCGGCTGCAACGGTTCGTTCCCCGGGGCGCCCGCCGGCACGAACCAGGTGGCCTGGTTCCCGGGCGATTGGCGTGCTCATTTCGACGCGACGGGCGAGTCACTGTTCACTCCCGCGACGCGGCCGCCGGTGCTCGCGCCGGGTAACTACTTCAATTACCGCGCCGTCAAATGTGCCGTCACCAAAGACGAGGGCGTCTATTGCTTCCGGGGACATTCGGCCAGCAGTTTCAACGGCGACCAGTTCTACATCGCCGCGAATCAGTCCTGGCTGGGCGAGACTAAGCCGCGCCCCGACCGCTAAGCCGGGTTTCTCAGGTCACGGGACTGTCTCGGGGCGGCCTCGCGTAGGTGACAAAACATTTGCTTACTAGCGGTTTTACCCGTGTTGCAGATGGTGCGGATGTGACTGTTGCGACTAGGCTGTCGCCATGGCGAGTAAGACTGTCAGCCGTTCGCGCGGCCGCAACACCAAGCCGGGACCCCGGTCGCGCAACACTGCGCCGACCCGTCGTCCGGCGCCCCGTCGCCGCAATCAGCGTCGTAGCCAGCACTGGACGACGCCATTGGTGGCGTTGGGCCGCGGGGCGCGCACCGGGTGGCATGCCTGCGCCCATGGCGTCGGGTCGTTGTTCCGGTCGGTGGGCCGCGCTCACGACATCGAGCATGGCCATCGGCGCGACGGCATCGCGCTGGCGTTGCTGGGCCTGGCGTTCGTGGTGGGCGCGAGCTCGTGGTTCCACGCCGCCAAGCCGGTGGGCGGCTGGATTGACGATGTCTTCCGTGCGGTGGTGGGCTCCGGTGTGGCGCTGGTTCCGGTCATCGCACTCGTCATCGCCGTGTTCTTGATGCGCACCGAGCCGAACCCGGAGGAGCGTCCGCGCCTGCTGCTCGGCTTCGCCATGGTCGCGCTGCCGATCCTCGGCCTGTGGCACCTGTTCGCGGGTTCGCCCGATTCCCCGGAGGGGCGCTCGGCCGCAGGAGGATTCGTCGGTTTTGTGATCGGCGGACCGCTCGCGCAGGGCCTCACCGCCTGGATCGCCGCGCCGCTGCTCGTGATGGCGATCGTTTTCGGTGTACTACTGCTGACCGGCACCACGATCCGCGACATCCCCGACACCCTGCGGAACATGTTCTCGCCCCAGGAGTATGACGAGTGGGACGACGAGGACCTGGACCCGGAGTGGGATGAAGAGGATCTCGAGCCGGAAGACGACTATGAGGCGACTCGCGAATTCAAGCGCGGGACAACGCCGATGGAGAACTACCCGCTCGAGGAAGAGGGAGCCGCGGCCCCCGAGCCTCCCGCCGCACCCGCGCCCAAGCCAGTACCGGTGGTCAAACCGACCAAGAAGGCCAAGCCCAAAGCACAGATGCCCGTTGTCGATCGGGTGGTCGAGGGCCCGTATGTGCTGCCCTCGCTGGATCTGCTCATCGCGGGAGACCCGCCGAAAGAGAGCAGCGCGGCGAACGACGACATGATCGCGGCGATCACCGGGGTACTGGAGCAGTTCAAGGTCGATGCGGCCGTCACCGGCTTCAACCGCGGCCCCACCGTCACCCGCTACGAGGTGGAACTCGGCCCTGGCGTCAAGGTGGAGAAAATCACCGCGCTGCAACGCAATATTGCCTATGCGGTGGCCACCGATAGCGTGCGCCTACTCGCGCCGATCCCCGGCAAGTCCGCGGTGGGCATCGAGGTGCCGAATACCGACCGGGAGATGGTGCGGCTGGCCGATGTGCTGACCGCGCCCGAGACCCGCAGGGATCACCATCCGCTGTTGATCGGCCTGGGCAAGGACATCGAGGGCGACTTCATCTCCGCCAACCTGGCCAAGATGCCGCACTTGCTGGTGGCCGGATCTACCGGTTCGGGTAAGTCGAGCTTCGTCAACTCGATGCTCGTCTCACTGCTGGCACGCGCCACGCCGGAGGAGGTCAGGATGATCCTGATCGACCCCAAGATGGTGGAACTGACGCCCTACGAAGGTATTCCGCACCTGATCACCCCGATCATCACCTCGCCGAAGAAGGCCGCGGCCGCTCTGGCGTGGCTGGTGGAGGAGATGGAGCAGCGCTACCAGGACATGCAGGCCAGCCGGGTCCGGCACATCAACGACTTCAACGCGAAGGTGCGCTCTGGCGAGATCACCACACCGCTGGGCAGCCAGCGTGAATATCGCCCGTACCCCTTCATTCTCGCCGTCGTCGACGAGCTTGCCGACCTCATGATGACCGCGCCCCGTGATGTCGAGGACGCCATCGTGCGCATCACCCAGAAGGCACGTGCGGCCGGTATCCACCTGGTGCTGGCCACTCAGCGCCCGTCGGTGGACGTCGTCACCGGCCTCATCAAGACGAATGTGCCATCGCGCCTTGCCTTTGCGACGTCATCGCTTACCGACAGCCGCGTCATCCTGGACCAGCCAGGCGCCGAGAAGCTCATCGGTATGGGTGACGGACTGTTCCTGCCGATGGGGGCCGGGCGGCCCATTCGCATGCAGGGCGCCTTCATCACCGATGAAGAGATCAGCGCCGTGGTGTCAGCCGCCAAGGAACAGGCCGAGCCCGACTACACCGAGGGCGTCACCGCCGCCAAGGTCGGCGGCGGTCCCGGTAAGGACGATGTCGATCCTGACATCGGTGACGATATGGACGCCTTCTTGCAGGCCGTCGAGCTCGTGGTGTCGAGTCAATTCGGCTCGACCTCGATGCTGCAGCGCAAGCTGCGGGTCGGCTTCGCCAAGGCGGGCCGCCTCATGGATCTGATGGAGACACGCGGAATCGTGGGCCCCAGTGAGGGATCCAAGGCGCGCGAGGTCATGGTGAAACCCGAGGATCTGGGCAGTGTGATGGCCTCGATCCGTGGCGGCGGGGGAGCCGACGAGGAAGACGAAGACGACGGCGGAGTGCCGGAAGACTTCTAAGTCCCCGAAGACTTCTCGGTGTCGTCGTCGCGCCGCAATGCGATGGCGTCGCCCACATCGAAGGACGTGAACCCTTCGGGAGCGGCGATTTCCACGATCGGCTCCTCGCGGTTGTCCCACTCCAAACGCAGCGCCGTGCTCATCACCGCGTGCATCTCGTACATGGCCGTGATGTAGGTGAGCTCCAGGATCTCCTCATCGGACAGGTGGGCTTTCAGCGCGGTGAACACCCCGTCGGGTACTCGTCCGCCGTCCAGTACCAGGCAGTCGGTGTAGGCCAGTACTGCCCGTTGTGCGGGGGTGAAGCACTCGGCGGTACTCCACGACGGGATCGCGGAGATCATCTCCTCGGAGATGCCGACAATGCGGCACGATTTGCAGTGCTGGGAGAAGACGAACTGGCTGCGACGTGCCCAGCCGGCCCGGGTCTGTCCGAGCTCACGCAAAACCGGATCCAGCTTGCGATCGGGGCTGCGGTAGAACGCGAAACCCTGGACCGAGTGCTTCAGGGCGTCGGGCACGAGCGCAAAAACCGTCCACCAGTCACCGGGTGTGCCGGTAGTGGTCCCCGGAGCGGTGACCGGATCGCGATCGCCGAAGATCTGGTCGTACATGCGATGGACAAGTCGGTCGTCGGTTTCGGCGCGGGACACTTGGCGCAGTCGTGGCATGCCCCGATCATGGCCGACGATGGCGCCGCGAGGGCCCTGATGCGCGGAATCAGAGGTGGACGAGCATCCGGGTATTGCCCAGCGTGTTGGGCTTCACGTAGCTCAGGTCGAGGAACTCGGCCACGCCCGTGTCATAGGACCGGCACATCTCCTCGTACACCTCGGCGGTCACCGGGGTGCCCTCGATCTCGCGGAATCCGTGTTTGGTGAAGAAGTCGACCTCGAAAGTCAGCACGAACACTCTTTGGAGTTCCAGATCCCTGGCGACATCGAGCAGGCGGCTGACAATCGCGTGCCCGACTCCGGCTCCCTTGAGCCTGGGGTGCACCGCGATGGTGCGCACCTCACCGAGGTCCGACCACAGCACGTGCAGGGCGCCACAGCCGACGATTTCCCCGTCGAGTTCGGCCACCCAGAACTCCTGGACCGCCTCGTACAGCGTCACCAGGTTCTTCTCCAGCAGGATGCGTCCGGCGTAGACGTCGACAAGCGCCTTGATGGCGGGCACATCGGAGGTACGGGACCGGCGAACGGTCACCGTGGGAGTCGTGTGCCCCAGATTCCCTGAGATGCCGGATGTACCTTCAGCGCTCATGCGTGAACAGTAGCCAGCCCCAGAACAGATAGGGTGTTTGACGTGCCGATGCCACCGGAAACCCAGCCTGATTCCGAGGCTTCGGCTGCGCCGGTGCCGCTGCTGAACATTGCCAACATTCTCACGGTGCTGCGCATCGTGCTGATACCGGTGTTCATCGTCGTCTTGTTCACCGAGGGCGGGCACCAATCTTCCTGGCGCATTGCCGCTTTCGGGGTGTTCGCGCTGGCCATCGCCACCGACCGATACGACGGCGTACTCGCCCGCCGCTATGGGCTGGTCACCCCATTCGGCCAGCTCGCCGACCCGATCGCCGATAAGGCGCTCATCGGCGCGGCGCTGATCGGGCTCAGTATGCTCGGAGATCTCCCGTGGTGGGTGACCGCGGTCATCCTGGTACGTGAGGTCGGAATCACGGTGCTGCGCTTCTCGGTGCTCCGCCATGGTGTGATCCCGGCAAATCGGGGCGGCAAGCTCAAGACCATGGTCCAGTCGTTGGCGATCGCCGGCTATCTGCTGCCGTTGACGGGGAATTGGCACACCGCTGCGATGGTCCTCATGGGGCTGGCGGTGGTCCTCACGGTCCTCACCGGCATCGACTACCTGGTGCAGGCACTGCGTCCCCGGCCTAAATCCGCATAACCCGGGGCTAGATCCCTGCCGCGACGTCCTGATCCTTGAGGCGCGCGGTTTACTGGCGGTCTTGGCCTGCTCCGGAGCGTTCCGCTGCTTCGGCGAGCAGGCGCAGCTGCGTCAAGCGGTCCTCGGTGCTGTACGCCGCTGGGATACCCATCAGGGTGTCCGCACCGGCGTCCGCGTACGCGTTGAGGTCAGTAAACGGGTAGTGATTTGTCGACTTGGTTCGCCCACGCGACTATGCCGCCGTGCAGATGCGTGGCATCCGAGAAGCCCGCTTTTTTGAGAAGGGCGAGGACTTCCGCGGATCGGATACCGGTCTTGCAGTGCAGCACGATCGGCCGGTCCTGCGGTAAATCCGCGAGCGCTTCACCGGAGAGGAAACGGTCCTTCGGTATCAGCTTGGCGCCCGCAATGTGCATGATGTCCCATTCGGCGGGCTCACGCACGTCGATCAGCTCGATGTCGTCGCCCGTGTCGATCAGCTCCTTCAGCTCGGGCGCAGTGATGGTAGACCCCACCGCTGCGGCCTGTCCTTCTTCGGACACCGCACCGCAGAACGCCTCGTAGTCAATCAATTCGGTGATCGGCTGACGCTCGGGGTCACGATGCAACGCAATGGTGCGGTAACTCATTTCCAGCGCGTCATACACCATCAGACGGCCAAGTAATGATTCACCCATACCGGTGATCAGCTTGATCGCCTCGGTCACCATGACCGAACCGATCATGGCGCACAGCACGCCGAGCACGCCGCCCTCAGCGCACGAAGGCACCATGCCCGGCGGTGGGGCCTCCGGGTACAGATCGCGATAGTTAAGGCCGCGCCCCTCAGGTGCGTCCTCCCAGAACACCGATACCTGTCCTTGAAAGCGATAGATCGAGCCCCATACGTAGGGCTTGCGCGCCAACACCGCGGCGTCGTTGACCAGGTATCGGGTAGCGAAGTTGTCGGTCCCGTCGACGATCAGGTTGTACTCGGCGAACAGCTCGATCGCGTTCTCCGGCTCAAGCCGGATCTTGTGAAGCCGGACGACGATGCCGGAGTTGAGCTCGACGATTGCGTCACGCGCGCTTTCGGCCTTCGAGCGGCCGATGTCGGACTCTCCGTGGATGATCTGGCGCTGCAGGTTCGAGGCGTCCACTTCGTCAAAGTCGACGATCCCGAGCGTGCCGACACCCGCGGCCGCAAGATAGAGGAGTGCCGGCGAGCCTAGCCCGCCCGCGCCGATCACCAGCACCTTGGCGTTCTTGAGCCGCTTCTGCCCGTCCACCCCCAGGTTCGGGATAATCAAATGTCGGCTGTAGCGGGCGATTTCGTCCTTGGTCAGCTCAGCGGCTGGTTCGACCAGCGGCATCAATTTCGGTGATGACACGTACGGACTCCTCTAATCAACTGGTGATCCCAGCGCAGCGATAGCACCTCCGGGTGGGGGTCCGTTCAGTGCCCGATGACGAAGCCGATGCCCCCAAGATTTTCGGAATTTCGTACCAATAGATTCCTCTGCAAAGCCTATTTCCGGCATTATCGGTGCATGCTCGGCATCGAGCTAATGTGGAAATTGTCGTGACCTAATGGACGTGTTCGAAGAGTATTGATTCTTGCCCATCGGTGGGTCACACTATTTATTATACTCATAATGATCGTAAATTCAGCCCCAGGCTGGAAGTACATTCTGGGGATGGCGCGGTGACTCTTAGGGGGCTGTCGTTAACCAATTTTAATGATTGATCTTGTGGTTTAGCACTGGTCAATTTAACTGGCTGCCAGTGCGCGATTCTGCTTGCCGTTCGTGTCCTGGTTGTTGATGATTGGAGCTGAGGGCTGTGTTAGATAGGGACGCTCGCCGGGCCGAGGTCGCTGACCTGGTCAAAACCCGCTGGGGGGATCTCTTGGCAGAGATAGGGGCGACTGTAGTTGAACGAGATGATGCGAGACTTCCACCGCCATCTGAGCTAATGTTTGCCACTGGGGTGACGGGTCTTCAGGCCTTTTCCCTGCCACGTGAGGCGGGGGGTGAAGAAGCCGATGCACTGACATGGGGAATGGTGTTAGAACAAATCGGCTACCTCTGCCGAGATTCAGCCTTGCCTTTGATCATGAATCACCAGGTGGATATTGCCCGGCTTATTTGCGAATCTGGTCGTTCCGATTTGATCGAAAAGTATGCGATACCAGTCGCCCAGGGTCGCTGCGGCGCAGGCATCGCATACACCGAAGACGCTGATGCGTTCTCATTCCGCACAGTGCTCCTGCGGCAAGAAAATAACTATGTGTTGAACGGGTATAAGTCTTATATAACCGGTGGTCAAATGAGCGACTTCTTCCTCACCTATGCACTGGACGAGACCGGCGATATGCAGGCGTGCCTGGTGCATAGTGACGACCCCGGAGTCACGGTGACGCCATCGGAACCCTTAGGTATGAAGACGGCGGGCGCCGCATCAGTCACCTTCGACAACGTTCCGTTGCCCGCCGGCCGGATACTCGAGGCGACTGACGGACTTACGCACGCTCAACGATTCCTCAGCAACCAGCGGCTGTGGATCGCGTGCGCCCCACTGGGACGCGCCCAAGCAGTCTTAGATGACTGCGCAGCGCAGTTGGCCGGCACCGTCCGTTACGGGGAAACCGTAGCCGAGCTGAAAAACGTGCAGGCCTCGCTCGGGCGCATGTATGTGGCAGTCGAATCGGCGCGGGCCATGCTGTATCACGCGTTGACCCGCGTCGCGGAGGGCAGGACTGAGCCGGTGTTCGATCCCGTGGTTTCCGCGGCCAAGTGCTTTGCCGTTGAACAGATCCGGTTCGTACTGGAGCGGGCGTTGAACGTGCTGGGTGGATACGGCTTTTACGGAAACCCGCATCTGGGCCGGTACATGCGCGATTTCTCAGGGTTGGCACTTGCCGCCGGCACGCAGGACATCTTGGAAATCAATCTCGGTGCAGGAGTGGTGGCACGCGCAAGTCGCCCGTCGAACCTTGTCCACGTCTGATCACGGCCAGCATGCGCGCGTAACCGGTACCGGCACAGGGCGCATTGGCTGATCACCGAAATGTCCCGACTCAGCGGGAGCCGGGTAAAGAATGAGACGAACGGAGAACATGCCATGATCTTCGAGTTCAGTGGAATATTGCAACGCGCGGCCGATAGCCGTTCAGTGTCGGTACCAGCGACCACATTCGGCGGTGCACTCGCAGAACTGACGGCCCAAATTCCAGAGATCAAACGAGTGCTGCTGGACAACACTGGGCAACTTCGTCAGGCCCACCGGGTGGTACTCAACGACGAACTCATCCAGCAACCAGACGGCGCCATGGCGCTATCCGCAGACGATCGAATCGCGTTCTATACCGCCGTCGCCGGCGGATAGCGTCCACCCTCCATTGACCCCAACCGGAGGCGAAATGCGGTCAGCAGAACTTCAGGGTGAGCTTTGGGGAGTTGGCGCCTCGGATTGGGTTGATGTCCAACAGCGAACCATCAGACCGGTGTCTCTTGCGGTCCTCGACGAGTTGGACCCATGGCGAGGCCGCTCGCTGCTGGACATCGGCTGCGGTGACGGCGACTTCACCAACCTGGCCAGTTGCCGGGGCGCGACAGTCACCGGGTTGGACGCCTGTCCGGCGTTGGTGGAGGTCGCACAAAAGAAGACACCTTCGGGGAGTTTCGAAGTCGGCGATATGGAGGACCTTCCATTTCCGGACGGTGCTTTTACCGTGGTTACTGCCTTCAATTGCCTGCACTTCGCCAGCGAACCCGCATGCGCGATCGATGAAGCCATCCGGGTCATGCGGCCCGATGGTTACCTGGTGCTGGCGACATGGGGCCCGCCAAACGAATGTGACGCCATCACGTACCTGCTCGACCTCGGCGGCCTGTTGCCGCCCGAAATATCCACAGCATCAACGCCACTGGACGCATCCGATCCCCATGCGCTGGATGTTCTTGTGACCAGGGCCGGATTAGCTCTGACCGGGCATCGCGTGGTGTCCTGCCCTTGGGAGTACACCGACCTGGGTACCGCGCTGCGCGGTCTGCTATCAACCGGCCCGGCAGCACTAGCAATCAACCATGCCGGACGGGATCGCGTCGCCACCACAATAGCCGAATCGATTGCGCCATACCGCCGCAACGACGGCTCCTATGTCCTGGAAAACACCTGCCACTACCTTGTGGCACGACACTAACCGCCGACCAGTGTCACACATGTAGTTGGAATTGCCCCGTCGTCCCTGTGGGAAAGGCTCCCACAGACAAGGATGGCCTCTGTCCCGCGGCGGGGGGCATGAAATCACTTGGGCGGCAGTAGGATACATCCGCCCATTTGTAGCCGGCGGAATGTCCGAAGTTACTGCGCATCAGCATATTTTGGCAGCGGCGTGCGGTATATGCGAGCGCAGGACGCGCGTCGGATCTGCCGTGGGGCAGTACCGACCCCGGGGGCGATGTTCGGTCCAACACCGTGCGTGGCTGTGTGTCGAGGGCTGTGCGCTTGCGCTGTCACAATGGTCGAGCATATGAACCCGACGGCATCGTCCGGTGTGAAGGCTTAGACAAACAAGCCTCTATGTCTCATCGAGAAAACAGTGCATTGATCGTTAGATAAGCCTGATTGCAGTAACTCTCGGGTCTCGTGAGGTTAGCTGCCGTGAAGGCGCTCGATGAGCCGCGAAGTGCGGTAGTTGAATCTGAGACTGCACATGGGCGAATCGGCTCACCGTGGGCTATCTGGGGCTAGCTGTAACCCAGATAGCGGTCGGGCCGACTGGCGGTGCGATTGTCGAATATCTTTGGGGCCCAACTGGTGCCCGTCGTGTTTCGGGATGCGCACATTTCGGAGACCGTCACCGCACAAATGTGATCTTGGTGGCAGAATCAGGGAATCGGCGGGTCTACGGAACGGTTACGGGTGTAAATAGCAGCCGTAATTTCCATGAGGGGAGCGCGTATATGCAACATTATCGGGGATGTGGTATGCGCGCTGTATTTCATTTAGTGACAGTGCAATACCACTTCAATGGTGGGCTGTTAGAGACATCGGTGCGATACGGCGGGCGTTGGCGTCGATCAGGGCGAAGGCGGCCGGGAATGACCCATTCGGCAGGCCGATGAGCGCTGCCGGTGGCGCTAGTTCGTCAGACCTTGCGGTGGGTGAACGAATTGAGTTGCGGCGCTTGGAGCTTAGGCTTTCGCGCAGACTCGTGGCCAATCTCGTAGGGCGCAGTGAAGAGTGGTTGAGGCTCGTGGAAACCGGACGGTTACGTCTGGACAGCGTTGAAGTGATCATGCGGTTGGCCAGAGCCTTGCGCATCGAAGACTTTCGGGACTTGATCGATTGGCCGGCGGGCCAAGTGATGCCGCAGTGCCGGACGGTCACAGACTTGTTGCGTCCAATGAGATCAGCGATTCTCGATCATCCCGCTATCAACGCAGCGGTTCTCCGGGAGGGCAATAGCCGGCGTAGTCAGGCCGCGCCCGCGGTTGATATTTCGACCGCACTGGATCTCTATGAGAGCATTTGGAGTGGACCCAGGGGACGTTATTCTCAATTGGCACAGCAGCTGCCTATCGCTCTCGCTCAGATGCGACAGCATTACTGGTACTCGGATGGCGCCGACGGGCCTGCAGATCTGATCCGGCTCTACCGTTTGTGTCGGGAGCTATGCAGCCGCGCGGGTGCCCATGACCTCGCTCTCATTGCGGCCGATCGCGCTATGTTGCTGGCAGGGTCGAGCAATCAGCCGATAGTGGTGGCTGCCAGCGCGTGGCATGTCGCCGACGCCCTGATTCAGTGGGGACGAGCGGGCGACGGTCACTGGTACGCACTGGCCGCTGCCGCAGGTCTTTCATCTGACGAGACGGGTGGCGCCGATGATGATGCTGCCTTACGTGGGGCTTTGCAGCTGCTCGCCGCGCAGACTGCCGCCACCGTGCCGGATCCGGCGGAGGCTAAGCGCCTGCTGGCCGCCGCGGAACACACCGCAGTAAGACTCGGTGAGCATCGCCAGGTGCATGGGGTCGGTTTTGGCCGCGACGAGGTGGGGCTCACTCGAATGGAGGCCGCCTTGGCCTGCAGTGACTTTGACGGAGTCATTCAGGCAGCGTCGTCTACTGTGCTGTCCGAAAAGTGCGCCGCGGGGCAGCGGGCTCGCTTTCACATTATGACAGCGAGGGCCTTCGCGGGTCTTCACGACGAAATGGGTGCGGCCTTCGAGCTCACGAAGGCCGCGGATAGTTCCGATGAGGATCTGCGCTACGACACCGACGCCCATCGAACCCTGCGATCGCTGCTGCGGCGTGACAATCAGCTGCTGAGACGAGATCTCGTAAGGCTCTCGCACCTCGCGGGTTTCAACGGTTACGCAATGAGCGAAGTGCGATAGTCGGAACCAAAAGTTCCCCGGCGGTACGTGTGGACGCGTTCCATTTCGGTGGTTTGATCTATCGCCTGTGAACCCGGCGTGTCTGCTCGATGAGTGCGTATACACCGTCCAACTCCCTTGGCCGTCGGTTCTCAAGAGAAATTTGGAGCTTGCGTACGCCGATCTTGGGCCTGGCGGGTCCGGGCTTATCAGGCAGAGATTGCCAATTGCGGTCTACCCAAGGCCGAATCTTCCATTGCACGCCAGGTGTTTTGGCCGAGTGGGTGTAGCCGCCGCATACGGTGGCTGCTCGAGACGGATTGATCTTCGGGAGGTATGTGATGACAACGCTTGTTCAATTTCCAGGATTGGGTGGTTATGCGCCAGGCATGTTCGCTCAGTTGGCACTGGATGCACCCCGTGCCGTAGGGATCCTGGCCGAGGTCGATAAGGTTGCTGCCGACTACGGGCTTGGGTCCGTGTCGGGGCCGTTGACGGACCCAAACGGTGCGTCAATCGAGAAGCTTGCCGAGACGCCAACGCTCTTGCACCTGGCGTCCTATGTCTCCGGTTATGTGATGTACCAGGCGATGTGTGCCAGGGGAACCGAAGGCGACGTGTTGCTTGGGCACAGTACCGGCGAGATTACCGCGCTAGCAGCCGCTGGCGCGCTGTCGGTGGCAGACGGTGCGCGCGTGCTTTGCGAACGAGAAGTCGCACTGGCCGAGCTTAACGTCTCGGGCGGGTTGGTTGCGCTGGCGACCGGTAGCGCTCGTGCTCGTCATCTTTGTGGTGCGGCGGGTGGATTATCGCTAACGGTGTCTCTATCGAATTCCCCAGTACAGACCGTTATTTCGGGATCTGATCAAGAACTGCCGAGGCTCGAGGCGGTGGCGCGCGCGGCCGGTGTGCAAGCAACCCGCTTACTGGTGCGCTACCCGCATCACAACCAAATCCTTCGGCGTGCTGCCGATCTGGTGGCGGAAGCCGCGGCGACATACCGGATCGCCGACCCCAAGATTAGGGTGTATTCGCCCATACTCGGGCGGTTCGTGGACCACGCAGCCGACGCTCGTCGAATTGTCGAACGGCATCTGACCGACCCGGTGAACTATCTCCACGCAATCAGGACGTTGTACGACGACTGCGGGGTGCGGACATTCATCGAAGTGGGGGTGCGTTCGGTGCTGACAGATTCGGCCCGTGAGAGTCTTCCGGCCGGCGTCACATTGCTGGGACCGCCTCCGGTGGCGCGCAGTGCCGTCGAGATTCTGGACGTTCTCTCGGGCGTGACAGCGCCGGCGTCTCCTCGCGACCTTCACCTAGTGCGGCCGTCCACGGAAATTGCGGGGGCGACGAACGGTGCGGCACCGGCAGTGATGCCGGCAAATGGTGTTGGAACATCAGCATTACCCGGCCGGGAGGCACTGCTGGCTCGGCTCCGAGCCTTGTTTGCCGCCTCGCTCGGATATCCCGAAGACGTGTTCACCGACGACGCGCATCTGGAGGCCGACCTCGGCATCGCCTCGGTGAAGAAGACCGAACTGCTGGTACGCCTGCTGGACGAGTTCAACTTGCCGACCCCACCGGCCGAGATGCGTATGCGGGACTACAACACGATTCCGGACCTGGCAGGGCTGATGGAGACCCTTGGGAGAAACGGAGCATCAGTGTGACCACAACCTCGCAGGGCAGCGTCGCGGTGGTTGGTATGGGTTTGGTCGCGCCCGGTGTCAGCAGCCCGCAGGACTTCTGGCGAGTGCTCTGCGGTTCGCGGAACACTCTGCGCGAACCCAGCCACATAGACCTCGACCACTGGTTCCACCCGGACCCGTCAACGCCAGACAAAACCTACGTCCGCGTCGGAGGTTTCCTGGGTGACTTCGATCCTCACCCAGACTTGGCAAAGGAACAAGCCCTGGGCTATTGGGGCGGGGCAGACCGTACCGCTGTCCTCCTGCGCCATAGCCTGCTGCAGGCGATGGACTCGCTCACGATCAACCAGGGCGATCGGCTGGGCGCCTACATCGGTGCTCAGCCAGGTGGACTCGCACTGGAAGACGCCATTCTGATGGCCACTGCCCGGGCCGCTCAGCGGTCCTCATCGGAAGCCCTGCGAGGGAGGTACCGGCACGCACCCGGGCGGGCGGTGGATGCCTTCCCGGACCGCATGGTGCGTGCGGCCTGCCGGGATCTATTGCCGGAGGACAGCGATGTGCTCGTGGTAGACACGGCGTGTTCGTCCTCGTTGTATGCCGTCGATCTCGGCGTCAAGAGCCTGCTGGCAGGCGAGCGTGACGTCGTGTTGTGCGGCGGTGCCAACATCGGTTCGCGTCGTGACATGGTGCTGTTCGCGAAGCTACGGGGCCTATCGACCACAGGCGAGATCAGGGCATTCGACACCGACGCCGCCGGAGTGCTGTTCTCCGACGCCGCCGCGGTAGTCGCTCTCAAGCGGCGCGAATGCGCGTTGGCCGACGGCGATGAAATCCTGGGGCTGCTGGCTGGATTCGGCGGATCTGCGGACGGTGAGGGCAGCGTCATGGCCTCGTCGCCGAAGGGGCAGCGCCGAGCAGTGGACCGGGCGCGATCGGTGAACGCGGTCGAGCCCGAGGCCGTTACGTGGTTCGTCGCGCACGGTACCGGTACCAGGGTGGGCGATGATGTGGAGCTGGAAACACTGACAGGTGCAGCCGGCTCCGGCCAAACGTGGTGCACCTCGAACAAGCCACTCATTGGGCACGGCGCCTGGGCTGCCGGGGCTTTCAACGTGATTCATGCGGTGCTGGCAATGCGACACGGCGAAATTCCCGGCGAACGCTATTTCACTGAGTTTCCGTCAACCGCCCGTACCGACCGGATCGTGGTTCCGACTGAGTCTGTGTCCTGGTCCGCGTCACCAGCGGCGCGCCGTATTGCTGGCGTATGTGCGTACGGTTTCGGCGGCACCAACGCTCATCTGTTGGTACAGGCACCGGACTCAGAAAGCGAGCCACCGCTGTCCGCGCCGAGGCGCGGTGCGGGTGCTGTCCTGGACGACCCCATGGTGTTGGTCGGTAGTTCGGTGCATTTCCCTGGCTCCGTATCGCAGGATGAGATCACCCACTGGCTGTGTGGCGACGGGGTCGCACCATCCCGGTCATTCGGTCCCGACTACCCGCTGCCGCCGATTTCGGAGTTGCGTATGCCGCCGGTCAATGCGCGCAGTATCGACCGGACTCATCTGATGGGGCTCGCGGTCGTTCGCGACTTCGTCGGCCAACACGGCGAGCTGTGGAGCGAAACATGTGAGCGTACTGGTGTTTTCACTGGCCACACCGGCCCCACCCGGGCCATGGTCGAGTACTCCGTGCGGGTGGGCGCCGACGATCTACGTGCCGCGCTGGCGGACACGCCGGAAGACATGTCGCAGTTGGAAGCCGAGCTGGCCACGTTGAACACCAAGCTGCCCGAAGCGAATGAAAGGAGCATGACAGGTCAGCTCACCAACATCATCTCCTCGATGGTGGTGAATCGGTATCGGCTGGGCGGCATGGCGATGAACGTCGATTGCGGACGATCATCCACGCAGGGAGCCCTGCACGCCGCCGAGCGGTATCTGTCATCGGGGGAACTAGATTTCGCCATAGTTATTGGGCTGAACGGGCATAGCACCGAGTTCATGGCCGGCCTCAGTGGGCTCGCGCCCGATGAACTCGCCGAAGGTGCGGTAATGCTGGCACTTACACGTCGCTCGGTCGCCGAGAAGAGTGGTTGGCCTATTCGGGCGATCCTCCGCACGGATGCTGCGCGCACAGGACGTCATATCGGTGTACCAGGAGCTGTGCAGCGGTGTTACTTGGGTGCGGATGGCGCTCTTGCGGTGCTGCGGGCCGTCGGCATGGGGCACCGGGATCCGATCACCGTGCACAACCTGGACCCTGCACCGCTGGTTCGGGTCGAACCGGCCGGTGCTGAAACCGGCCCGGCCGTATCGCTCCCTGAGCGTTCGGTGATGGTTTTACGGCGCGCCGACGCGCAGCCGGTCCACGAACGCCTGCCAGCAATCGAGCCCGGCACACTGGTGCTCACCCATAGCGCTGAAATCGCGCAACAGCTTGCGCAATTCGCGTGTGCTGCTGGCGCGCCGATAGTGTGCACCGCTGCGGCGGGCGTTGGTAGCGATGATGTACTGATACTGGCGGATGACGGGCCACAGGCAGCTATTGACGCTGCGATGGCGGCAATGGGTACTCGCTTCCGGCGGCTGCTGATTGTGGCGTCGGTGCGGGTACCCGGATCCGTGTGGCCTGCACCGCCGGCACCAGAGCTGTTGGCTCTGCAGGAGTGTGCGCTGGTGGCCGCTGCCGCGCTGGGGGAGAAACCACCAGCAGATAGCACGGTGACGGCGCTGCTCCTGGACCCGCTGCGCCGCGAGAGTATTCATCCATACATGACCCTTATCACCGGCTTCGTGCGTGCCCTCGCACACGAGATACCAAACCCGGTGTTCGCCGTCGTGACGGATGCAGCGCTCAGGACGGCACTGGAGCAGGTTGCCGCCGAATCCGCGAGCGCGCGTGACCGGGCAGTCGTGTACTACCGCCAGGGACTGCGCTATATCGAAAAACTATGTGCCGCACCTCTTCCTGAATCGCGCCGTGGCGGTCGTCTCCCGTGGGAGCGCCAGCCGGTGATCGTGGCTACCGGAGGGGCGCGGGGCGCGACAGCCGCGGTCGTGACCGCGTTGGCGTCACGGGCGCGGCCGGTGGTGTGGCTATTAGGTACGACGCCCGACGATGCGGTGCCCGCTGACATCCTGACCGCCGGCGAAGGGGAGCTCGCCGCAAGGCGCGCCGAGTTCCTGGCACGTGAACGGGAGATCGATTCCACCGCAACGATAATTTCCCTGAACGCCAGGTTCGAGGCATTACTGCGCGCACGCGAGATCCGGCGAACACTGCGTCTGCTCGAGCATCTGTGCGGTGTCGAGAATGTCCACTATCTGGTGTGCGATGTGCGCGACCGCGAGCAGGTGCAGCGCGCGGCCAAGACCGTGCGCACCCGGCATGACCGTGTCGACTTTCTCATTCACGGTGCCGGACGAATCCACTCTGCCAGTGTTTCTCACAAGCCGATAGACGAATTCCGCGCCGTCCGCGATATCAAGGTGGCGGGCTACCACCACCTCAAAGAGGCGTTCAGCGACCCGCCGCCGGCCCTGTGGTGCAACTTTGGCTCGGGCAGTGCCCTGCTGGGCTGTGGTGGCGATACCGACTATGTGTCGGCGAACGAATATCTCTGTGCGGCAGCAAGGTACGAAGATGGGAACGAGTTCACTCCCGCATGGGGGTTGTGGACCGAAACGGGAATGGTGCGTGATATCGCCGAGCAGCTGAGTCGGCAGTACAAATTCACGGGTATCACCAACGACCATGGCGCGGCGTTAATGCTCTCGGAACTGGCGGTGCCGCATCCGTTGGATCCGGTTCCCTTCTACGGAATCTCACCGGCGTTCGCCGACGCCGTCCCGGACGGGGGATGCGAACGTGAGCAGTCCGGACCGCTCCTGGATCCTGTTGAACCGACTACAAGGGCTGCCGCCGAGTGGGTTTGGTGCCCGAGCTCGACGCGCGACGGCTACCTGGCAGAGCATCTCTTTGACGGCAGGCCCGTGCTGCCCGCCGTGATGATGCTGGCCATGGCGGCCGAAGCCGCATCGTCACTGAATCCAGAGCTAGAGGTCACTGGCTTCAGTGACCTGCAGATCGCTGCACCGGTCTATGCCGACGTGCCCGCCGCCATGTGCCGGGTTACCGCTGAAACCATTGGCCCGGAGGATGTCTGGATTGAACTTCGTTCCGATGTCGTTACGCGGGATGGTCGGGTACTGGTACCCGATCGGTTGCACTGCAGGGTTCGGGTACATCTTGGTCGGTTCTCCACGTCTCCACCGGCGCAGGCCGTCCGGAGCGCGCCGCTATTGGAGGACGACCCGGCGGTTCGGCCGGATGTTTCGGCGCAACTATCCGGTGTCTGGCGCACACTCCATCGCTCTGCGAGTGATTCGGCCGGTGCATCCGCCATCTGCCGCCCACATGCTCAGGCGAACAGTATCTTTGCACGGTTGCGATTCCCGGCGTTGGTTCTCGACTCGACACTTCGGCTCTTCGGCTACCCGCCGCAGCCCGACGGCACTCAGATCATGGCCGTGCCCACCGCCGCCGAACGTATCGACTTCTACGCTGCGTGCACCGATGTGACACTCGCTGAACGGTATCCGGCAGGCGTCGACCTGTCGTACGACGCCGCGTGTGGCCGCGCCGTGGCGTCGGCCGATGGGCGCACGCTGCTCACGGTCACCAACTTGACTATCCACCCGATTGACTACCTCCCATCCGAAATCCCCTATCAGGAGTGGTACTCATGAGTTCGGCATTGCTTCAAATACCGGTACAGGGGCGGTCGCGGCCACAGCAGTCGTGGTTCACCATCGAACACCGTGTCACTGCGGGGGACACAAGTGCCGTGGGGCCGGTCTACTACGCGCGTCTGATCGATTGGCAAGGCCAATGCCGCGAGCAATGTGGACAGCTCGGCGCCCCGGTTTTCAGCTCGGATATCTCCGGTGACTACGTGATGCTCACCCAGTCTTGCAGCTGCGAGTTCATCGCGGAGTTGCACTTCGGTGACCTCGTCGCCATCAGATTGACCGTGCCTTGGGTTCGGATGCATCTGATGAAGGGGGAGTACCGCTTTGAGCGGATTGGCGTTCCTGGTGAAAAGGGCGGTGAGCTCGTGGCCAAGGGAGAGCAGATATGGGCGAGCGCCCGCCACGTCGACGGCCGCATGGAGCCCTGCCCGTGGCCACGTGAACTCGTGGATTGCGTGGTGCCGCTCGGCGCGGACATCAGCCGCGCCCAGATCGAAGATTCAGCGAAACGCGGAGCTGCGGACGGAATCTCTTGGTGAACATACTCATTGGCGACAGAGTGGATAAGAGGAATATTAAAGTGCCAGTTCCACAGGAAAATTCAGAGCCCTTTGTCTATCAAGGGATACTCCTATGACGACGTCCATGCGTACACCCACGGATACCGCACATGCCTCGAGGCCGGTCAACGAACTCCCGCTGGCGCCCAGGAGGCTGCGCGACATTCCGCTGTTGATCAATTTCTTGAAGGCCTTCGCGGGGCAGACGGCTATACCGGTACTGGCTCTGCGTGATGCCGGGCCAATTTACCGAATGCCCTTTCCTCAGCTGCCGCAACCGCTGAAAGGGTACTTCGCTGAATCCTTCATGGATGATTTTGCCGGTGAAACCGTCATCATTACCGACCCCCAACTAGTTCGCGAGCTGTACCACCAGCCACCGGGAGCGCTGGACCATGAGGCGTGGAAGAAGGCGCTGATCTATGTGCTCGGCGGGCAGAGCCCGTTTCTCCTCAGTGGGCGATCCCATGTGCGCGCTCGACGCGCCGTCGCGGCCGAGTTAACCCCGACCCGTGTCGAAGGCTACCGGCACGGCATGGGCACCGTACTCGACGAAATGATCGACGAGCTCCCGCTCGGCACTGCGGTCGGCCTGCACGACTTTCATACCCGCTTCACCCAGGAAGTCATCCTGCGCGTTGTATTCGGCTGGGACTGTGACGATCTCGACGAACTTAAAGCGGCCCTGTACGAGGCCCAGCAGTACTACGCCAAGCCCTTCGGCGGACGATTGCTCCCCTATATGCTCGCCGGTGCGCTCACCTTGCGCCGACGCGGTGGCCCACGGGACTTCACCGGCCGTCCAGATATCCCGCCGCGATTGCTTGCGCGCGAGGCTCATCGGTTGCGCACTCGTACCGACGCACTCATCGACCGAAAGATTGCCGAACTGCGCGCGCAACCGAACGACAGCGCAGCTGCACGGCTCATCGCCTACGGCGACGCCGAAAACCCCACGTGGACCAACAAACAACTGAGGGACACAATCAGAACCTTCATTGTGGCCGGCCACGATACGTCGGTTCTCGCTTATGACTGGGCCGTCCAATACTTGCTGCACAACCCCGGTCCCCGAGCCAAAGTCGTCGCCGAGGCCCGGGCCGCAGTCACCGATCGCTATGCCCAGGCCGCCAACATCGAAGCGCTGAGGATGGCATCTCCGCTCACCGGGGTTATCCCGTACCCGGCCACGCAGGACATCGCCGTCGGCGGTTACCGGATCCGCAAGAACACATTTGTTTTCGCGCTGAGCAGCCCAGTCCACATGAACGCGGAGCTATATCCCGAACCAGAGCAATTCCGCCCGGAACGGTGGCTGGAGAATCGGCCGGATCCCTACGGATTCCTGGCATTCGGGGTAACAGGACGCAATCCGCACCGATGTCCGGGCAGCACCTTTTACCTGACCGATGCTGTCGTCCTGCTGCATCGGCTGTTCGGCCGCCTTGACCTCGAACCGGTTCCGGCGAACGTCGATGCACCGCACTTTCTCTATGGAACCCTCTGTCGGCCGAAAGGCGACACCGAGGTCATCATTCACAAACGGCTCGCCGCCCAAGAGGTGCCGTGGTATCGCCCGGGCGATAGTGACCCGCTGACACCGCTGAAAGAGTCGCTACTCCCATCACAACCGGATGATGAGCACAAGCCGCAATGTCCGGTTCGGTCCGTCGGCAACGTACGAGCCTTCTAGGCGCTGCCCGATTGCGAACTCTGCCCGTGGCCACATGAGCTTGCCGACTGTGCAGCAGGTCTCGGTGCTGCTCTCAGCCGCGCCGAGGCCAGTGAATATCGAGATACCGCAGAAGAAAAGGAGTTTCGATGACAACCGTCAAACGACCGGCCATGCTCCCTGAGCAGAGCGCCCCGACCCTTGACGAATTGCCGCTGCCACCTCTGACCTGGCGCTCGGCTTGGGCGGCCCAGTTGGTCTCGTTCGCGCTGAGCGGGTGGGTAGGTGACCCGGGTGCCACACTTCGTAAGACCGGCGAGATTTGGCGCGCTCATTACCCCAAGCCGCCCAAACAACTAAGACTCCTTTTCCCCGATCCGTACACGGATGGTTGGACAGGCGAGGCTGTCTATGTGAACTCACCACGAGTGGTTCGGGAGATGTACAACCTGCCGACCGGTGACCTTAACCACGAGCAGTGGAAAAAGGCATTCGTCCTGGTTCTTGGTTCGTACAGCCCCTTTTATCGGACAGGACGTGACCACTCCAGGGTTCGCCGCGCGCTGGCCGTCGAACTCACCCCAGCGCGTGTCGAACGCTACCGGGAACGCAGTGTGAGACGACTCGACGAGATGATCGACCAACTCCCGTTGGGGATCCCAGTTGCCTTGCACGACTTTTATACCCGTTTTACCCAGGACATAATCCTGCGAGTGGTCTTCGGCTGGGATGGCAATAACGATCTCGAAGCGATGCGTGACTGCCTGTACCGGGCCAGTCAGCACTACGCCACGCGGAGACTAGTTGGCATGTTGACCTACCAGCTGAACGCCCGAATCAAACTGCGGCCCAAGGGTAACGAGGGCATCCCCGGGCGAGATGACGTGCCGCTGCGGATTCTCCGCAGGAGTTACCGACTGAGGAAACAGGCTGACGATTTGCTCTACCGAAAGATCGCCGAGCTGCGCGAGCATCCAAACGACAGCATCGCGTCGCGGCTCATCGAGTACGGCACTCGGGAAGATCCGGCCTGGACTGAGCGGCAGCTACGCGACATCATCGTCACCCTCCTGGTGGCCGGTCACGACACCTCCGTGCTCGCGTACGCCTGGGCAACACAGCATCTGATGCACAACACGGGGCCGCGTCAGAAGCTGATTGCCGAAGCGCTGGAGGGCCGCTCCGACCGGTATGCGCAGGCTGCCAACACCGAGGCGCTGCGCATGAATGCGCCGGTGATCGCCGCGCTACCCTCGCCCCTCGACCACGACATTGAACTCGCTGGGTATCGAATTCCACAGGGAACTCTGCTCTTCCTCATGATGTCCGCCGTCCATCAAGACGAGGAGCTGTATCCGGAGCCCACGGAGTTCCGGCCGGAAAGGTGGCTGGAGAACCGACCGGACCGGTATGGGTTCCTCGGGTTTGGTGCGGGCCCGCATCGTTGCCCAGGCAGCCCGTTCTATCTGGTGGAGGCGGGCATCGTGTTGCACCGGATGTTCGGTCGACTCGAATTGGAGCCATGCCGAAAGGACGTCGACAAGGCTCTCTTCATCTTCGGTACGGTCAGCCGCCCTCGTAGCGATACCAAGGTGATCATTCGTTCGCGGCGTGCCGCGAACGAAGTGCCCTGGTACCGCCCGAGCCACGACGAACCGTCAACTCCGTTGAACGAGGGGTTGTTACCCCTAGACGACGAGTACCACCAGGCGGCGACCGGCTGCCCCTACTCGGAAGTGAGCCAGCACAGGGAATCTTCTCCCGGTGCTGGACCATTCCGGTGACAGAGATGCAGCGGACCATTCTTGAGTGCCTGGAACGGACCACGTGTGCCCGCTTAAAACTCGGCCCACTCGCAGGGGTGGTCGTAGTGGGCCTGCGAGCGGGACTGCGTCCGGTGTCTTTACATCAGTTGATGTGTTTGTTGAACCAGTCGATCGGGATTTCGGGGTGCACACCGAAGAAGTTGTATCCATCGAAGCGGCGGTTGGTGCCCTCGATCCAGTACAGGCTCTTCTCGGCGACGGGGATCGCGTCGTAGATGTCCTGAACGTCCTGGGGGCGAGTCTGCGTGTCATCGTGCACCTGGGCAACCAGCGTGGGAACCGTCACGGCCTTCACATGCTCCAGCGGCGACTGTTCGGACAGGTGGAACCCCGTGCGCTCGTGCGCCGCCTTCTCGAACTTCTCGTAGCCGTTCTCCATGCCGATGGCCTTGACGAATTCCTCCACGAGGTAGCGCGCGGAGAACGGTTGCAACATCACCATGGCCTGAACCTCAGAAAACTCATCGGGGTGCTTGGACCAGGCGATGGCGGTCGAGTCAGCCCCCATGCACACCGACAACAGCGCCTTCTTCATGGTCTTGGTGTCCGGGCGGGCGGCGGCGTACCGCAGCGAGCCGATGACATCGCGGTACTCCATCAGCCCGACACCCGAGATTCCGCCGCTGCCCTGGCCGCTCATACCGTGGTTGCGGATGTCGTAGGCCAGGATGTTGTAGCCCGCGTCGTGCAACGCCTTGTATTCCGGCAGGTGGTTTACCTCGAACCCGCCCTGGATGTTGAACTCGGGCAAATGCCCCGGAAAGCCGTACCGGTTCCCCGGCAGGAAGTGGTTGTGGATGATCAGCCGGTCCGAGTCGGCCGGGATGAACCAGCCCTCAAGCGGGACACCGTCCATCGCGGGGAAGGACACGTCCTCGTACGCCAGGCCAACCTCGTCCGGGCGCCGAAGCACCGGTGCACGGCGACCGGCGGTAGTTCCACTGGTCCACATATCAAGGAAGCTGTCGAAAGCTGCCTGGGCTTGGTCATCGTTTGGCATGGGTGGTCTCCTTACACGTTGAGAATCAAATGGTCTCCAACCGGACCTAGCTGATGGAAGCTTCCTGTGCAGGGCATACGCAGAACCTCTGTAAGCGGTGCCTTCCACTGTGAAGGCACCGCCATCACGAAGGGTTCCCGGGCCCGCCACCGCTCGCTGTGCCTTTGACGGCGTGCTGTGGTGGCGGGCGCCTCAGCACCCGCCCTTGGTAGTTAGCTGAACTTGGAGGGGGTGAAGACGCCGCGGAAGCGGACTTTCCCGGAGACGAGCCTGTCGTATGCTTCGGTGGCCTGATCCAGGGAGAAGGTCTCGATGATGGGTTTGACCTGGCCCTTGGCGGCATAGTCCAGTATTTCGCCGAGTCGCTGCTGGCCGCCGTGCGTGGACCCGATGACTTTCTGGCGCATCATGTGGAAAGGCACAGCCCCCGACGCGATCTCGAACGGGTGGTTGAAGTCCAGGCCGCTCAAAGCGACCCGGCCATCCACACGCACGCCGGCCATCGCGTCCGCTGCTGCGGCGAACGCGTTCGTGGTCACCATGAGTACATCGGCCCCGCCGATATCGAGCAGTTCTTGGCCGTTGGCCACCACGTGATCGGCGCCCAGCTGCAGGGCGAGGTCGCGTTTGTCCGGGGAATGGGTGATCGCGATCGTCTCGAATCCGCTGGCCTTCGAAATCTGCAGTGCCACATGGCCAAGACCGCCGATACCGACGACCGCCACTCGCTCATGGGGCTGTGGCGCGGCGTCCCGGAAGCTGCTCCAGGTGGTGTAACCGGCACACATGATCGGTGCGGCCAGCTCATAGGGCAGCCCGTCGGGCAGCAGAACCGTGCCTTCAGCGGATAGTGCGATGTATTCGGCATGCCCACCCTGGGCGGCAAAACCCGAGGTCCGCGGATTGACACACTGCACCGCAGTCTGGCCGGTCAACGGACGGTTCTGGCGGCAATAGGCGCACCGCCCGCAGGCCGACTGCACCCAGGTGGCTCCAACCCGGTCGCCCACCTCGCGGGTATGCACACCGGCACCGACCTCGACGACCTCGCCAACAATCTCATGGCCCGGAGTCTGGGGGTAGATATCGCCGCCGAAGCCTTGCGTGGCCCACGCGTCGGTGTAACACATGCCAGAGGCGTGCACCTTGACCAGCACCTGCCCCGGCTCCGCCGTGGGCGTCGGTACTTCCTGAACCTCCCAGGGCCGGTTAGCGCCCGTCATCACGATTGCCTTCATAGAGATCTTCTCCTCAACTCGTCATCAACAATCACCAAGCCGCCCGGCGGCGGTTTGGTGGGTCAGCCGACTTTGGCCTCCCCGGCAGAACCTGATGCGTCAGCGAAAGCCCGATCGCCGCATGCTCGTGGGCGTTCGCATTAGGCATGGCGATCAACGTGTCATTTCAGAATCGATCGGCATCCAGGACAGCAACCTAATCAATGTACACATTGATGCGTCGGAAACCTTCGAAATATGACCGGCTTTCGAAAAAGATGAGCGAATCGTCAAATGCGTCTCTACATGACAATTATCGTCTATCAGCGTACGTGTTAAATATTTGGCTACCCATCGATTGAGTCCATCGAATTCGTGCTTGAGGCGGGGAGTTCTGGCTAACTGAAATGATCGGCAATGCTGCGGCTGTTGTCGGCTTTCCGCGTCTATCAAGGGCATTGGTGACATCCATCAGGCGCGTCAGGGTGGTGGCCAGGTGTGGCGGCGTTACTTGCCCATTCACAGATCCGGCGAAAACCAAATGTGCGACTTCAGGCACGTAGGTCAACACCAACGGCTGCTCTCGGACTATGAGTCCGGCGAACATGGCATGACGGCGTTGATGGAGAAGTGTTTGTTGGGCAAGTCAGGCAGTGAGGTGTCTGTCACCCAAACTTCCGGGAACCTCCGCGTGCGCGGCAACGTTGAGCAAGGCAGACTCAACTACTACGCGGTATGGACGCCGACGTTCAGGACGCAAAGGAGAAGGACATGGCGCTGTTGCTTCGAGAGGCCATCGGCGACACTCTGCGGAGCGCTCGATCCGGGCAGGGGAGAACCTTGCGTGAGGTGTCGGACTCCGCACGCGTCAGCCTCGGATACCTGTCCGAGGTGGAACGCGGTCGCAAGGAAGCCTCCAGCGAGCTGTTGGCCGCGATCTGCGGCGCGCTCGAGGTCCCGCTCTCGGCGGTGTTATCCGAGGTCAGCGAGCGGATGGCCCGTCGTGAGGCGCCTGCCGCCGCGTCGCAGCCCGCCGTGACCTCGGCATCGCGCTCACTCAGCGGGATCGATGTGGCCACCAAGGTGGTCATTCCGCAGGTTCGCGCAATGGCGGCCGCCTAACTACTGTGGCGGTCGCATTGTTTTGCGCCCCGGTAGGGGGTGTGTGGATCGGCGTGCAACCGATAAGTTGGGACCCACGCACTCCTAGATAGTGACGACTGCGACAGAAAGCGGATCGATCTCATGGCTAACCCGTTCGTCAAAGCGTGGAAGTACCTCATGGCACTGTTCAACGCGAAGATCGACGAAAACGCAGACCCGAAGGTGCAGATTCAGCAGGCCATCGAGGAGGCCCAGCGGAACCACCAGGCGCTCTCGCAGCAGGCCGCCTCGGTGATCGGGAATCAGCGCCAGCTTGAGATGCGACTCAACCGTCAGCTCGCTGACGTCGAGAAACTTCAGGTCAACGTTCGTCAGGCGCTGACCCTTGCCGACCAGGCCACCGGCTCGGGCGATGCCGCGAAGGCGACCGAATACAACAACGCCGCCGAGGCGTTCGCCGCCCAGCTGGTCACCGCCGAGCAGAGCGTCGAGGACCTCAAGGCGCTGCACGACCAGGCTCTCGCCGCCGCGGCGCAGGCCAAGAAGGCCGTCGAGCAGAACGCGATGATGCTGCAGCAGCGCATCGCCGAGCGGACCAAGCTGCTGAGCCAACTGGAGCAGGCCAAGATGCAGGAGCAGGTGTCCGCCTCACTGCGGTCGATGAGCGAGCTGGCCGCCCCCGGTAACACCCCGAGCCTGGACGAGGTGCGCGACAAGATCGAGCGCCGCTACGCCAACGCCCTGGGCTCGGCGGAGCTGGCGCAGAACTCGGTGCAGGGCCGCATGATCGAGGTACAGCAGGCCAGCGTGCAGATGGCCGGGCATTCGCGCCTGGAGCAGATCCGCGCCTCCATGAAGGGTGAGGCCCTGCCCGCCGGCGGCACCGCGACACCGGCGCCCGAGCAGGCCAACCCGGCCAATCCGCTGGGCCAGCAGTAGCTTTCTTCTCTTCAATCCGCCGAGTGTGAGCGCTGTCGCTCGCACTCGGCGGATTTGTTGCACCGACATTCGTACTCGGCGACCGCGAAATTTTCGGGCACAATGTGAACATGACACCTCAGCCGCCCCGCCGCACCGCGGTGCAAGGAGGCTGGGACCAGCTGCTGCGCCGCGTGCTCACCAACGTCAATGATCTTGGTGAGGAACTCGCCCACCGCATGCGCGCGATGTCGGACAAACGCGAGAAGCTGCTGCGGAAACGGCTGCGGGCCAAGCGCTGGAGTATCCGCTGGGCGCTGGCCTGTGCGGCTGGCCTGCTTGTCACCACGGTGCTGGCGACTACCGGCGCACCGCCCTGGCTGCTGATCATTCCGGCGCTGCTCACGGCAGGCTGTGCCATTCCGGCGACGTATCTGCTGGTGCGGTACCGCTTCCTCAAGGCTGAGCCGTTGCCGCCGCCGCGCCCCGGGGTGGAGCGGCGGCTGCCGCCGTTGGGATCGGCCGCTCGCCCGCCCATGGCTGCCCTGGATGCCGCCGAGCGGGGCCTGTTCTCTCTACTCGGAGTGGTGGAGCGCGGCAACATGATTCCGGACAGCGAGGGGCGGCAGATCCTTGCCGCGGCCAATCAGGCTGCGTATGTGATGGCCGCGACCGCCAAAGAGGTGGTGTCGATGGAGCGGGCCGCGGTCGAGGCGCCGCACACTCGAGAGTATCTGCAACCGACCATCAAGGCGTTCACCGCGCAGCTTGACACGGGTGTGCGGCAGTACAACGAGTTGGTCACCGCGGCAGCGCAATTGGTGTCGGCAGGAAATGGGGGAGCGGTGGCTGCCTCGCCAATGTCGCGCGGGCCACTCTTCGACGATTTGGTATCGGCCACCGATCGTCTCACCGGATGGGCGGGCGCGCTCGACGAACTCGGCCAGCTGTCAGGGTAATCCCCGATCTTTCCCTGATCTTCGAGTTCCGGGGTTCCTCAGGTGCTCAACGCCCTGCCAGGCTTGCTCTATCGCAGCAAGTCGAGAGAACGGTGGGTACCTGTGTTGTGGAAGATCATTGGCGTGCTGCTGGTCGTATGGCTGGCGTTCCTGGTGGTGGGCGCCATCTTCAAGCTCTTGGTCCCGATTCTGGTGGCCGGTGTGCTGATTCTCGGCGGCGTGATGCTGTACCGCGCGGTGACGGATGCGGACAAGACGACGCTGCCATGAGGGTTCAGAGTTTCGGGCGCAGGGCGGGGACCACGGTCCCGAGGATGCCGCGCGCGAGGCCCTTGGTGAGGTTCCAGACGTCGGCGTAGTCACGCCAGAGCGTGACCTTGCCGTCGTCGGAGAGCTCGGTGACACCGCACACCCAGAAGGCGATATGCAGCGGGCCCACGATGATGACATCGGTGCGCTCGGTCATCACGGTGTTGCCCGTGGCGGTGATCCGGTGGATCTTGACGTCGAAACCGGCGCCCGGCAGATTCAGCGAGGACAACGCCCGCATCACCGCGGTGCGTCCGCGGACGGTGGGCAGGCCCACATTTTCCCAGCGCACGGCATCGTCGAGCAGTGCATCAAGGGCCGCGAGGTCGCTGCGGCGCATAGCGTCCCAGAATCCCTCGACGATCTCGATGGGGGCGGTGGTGGCGAGCGTGTCCGTCATGGGGCAACGGTAGTCACGCACGGCGAATCAGAGAAGGGGTGCGGCCAGATATAGGGGTGCAGCCCAAGCCGGGTTGGACCGATTCGTAGGTCGACTAGCGGTCAGAAACGTGGCCGCAGTGCGGGGAACGGGATGCCCACCAATCCGCGCAGCGTGGCCTTGAACATGTCGAACATGTCGAAATAGTCGCGCCACAGGGTGATGGTGCCTTGGTCGGAGATCTCGAAGACCCCGCAGACCCAGAACTGCAGGCGCAGCGGCCCCAGAACGATGGCGTCGTGGCGCTCGTTCATCACGGTGTTTCCATTGGTGGTGGTGCGATGGATCTGCACCTCGAAAGCGAAACCCGGGCGCTTGAGCGGCTCGAACACCTTCAGCGCTGCGCGACGTCCGTGGATGGTCGGCAGGCCCACGTTCTGATAGACGAGATTTTCGTCCAGGACACTTTCTGCGAACTCGGTGTCACCGTTTTGAGCGGCTTCCAGGAAGCGGGTGACGGTCTGTGCCGGCGTGAGGGCGGCCAGTTCCAGCGTGCTGTAGGTCATGCGTTTCACGGTAGTCCGAATCGCTGTGGCAGGGTAGGGCGGTGCGTGTCGCCGTGGTCGCTGGTCCTGATCCCGGGCACGCCTTTCCCGCGATCGCGTTATCCCTCAAATTCGCCGCCGCCGGCCACGATCCGGTACTGCTGACGGGAACGCGCTGGCTCGACCAGGCTCGTTCGGCCGGTGTGGAATCGGTCGAGCTTCTCGGGTTGCAGCCGCGTGCAGAGGACGACGACTTGGACTCCGGCACCAAGATCCATCAGCGTGCCGCATACATGGCGGCGGCCAACGTCGATCAGTTGCGTGAACTATCGCCGGACCTGATCGTCTCCGATGTCATCACAGCCTGCGGTGGCATGGCCGGTGAACTGCTCGGTGTGCCGTGGGTTGAGCTTAATCCACATCCGCTGTATCTCCCGTCAAAAGCTTTGCCGCCATTGGGAAGTGGATTGGCTCCCGGGGTCGGGTTGCGGGGACGGCTGCGTGATGTGCTGATGCGTAAGCTGACCCAGAAATCGATCAACGAGGGGCTGAATCAGCGTTCCCGAGCGCGGGTAAGCATCGGATTGTCCGCCATAGATCCCGGGCCTGTCCGACGGTTAATCGCGACACTGCCCGCACTGGAGGTGCCGCGTCCGGACTGGCCGGAAGAGGCGGTACTGGTAGGGCCGTTGCACTGGGAGCCCACAGACGTTGTGCTGCAGCCACCCTCGGGTTCAGGACCGGTGGTCGTGATCGCACCGTCGACGGCCTTCACTGGGGCGGAGGGGATGACCGAACTGGCGCTGCGAGCCTTGGAATCGGCGGGCGCGCGAGTGGTTGTCTCTGCGCTGGATCCGGCCGCATCTGGGTTGCCATCGTGGGCGGTTGCCGGGCTGGCGCGTCAGGACTTGTTGCTGGCCGGGGCGGATCTCGCCATTTGTGGTGGGGGACACGGGTTTTTAAGTAAGGCTCTATTGGCGGGGGTGCCGGTGGTGGTAGTTCCCGGCGGCGGGGATCAGTGGGAGCTGGCGAATCGTGTTGTGCGGCAAGGTAGTGCCGAGTTGGTCCGTCCACTCAACCGGGACTCGCTGGCCGGCGCCATTGGTCGGGTCCTGGGGGATCAGCGTTATACGGAGGCTGCTCGCCGGGCTGCTGCCGGCGCCGTCGATGTCCAGGATCCGGTACAGGTGTGCCAGGACGTTCTGTCGGCCCTAAAGTGACCGTGTGCGTCTGACGGAATTTCATGAGCTTGTCACCGGTCGATTCGGTGCGGTCTACGGCTCGTCCGTGCTGGTCGACCACGTTCTGACCGCGATGGGCGGACGCACCGCGGCGCAAGCCGTCGAAGACGGGGCGGAACCCCGCGACGTGTGGCGGGCTCTATGTGCCGATTTCGACGTGCCACGCGATCAGTGGTGATGGTGCGGTGACACGCCGCACCGGCGCGCCTGCTTGATTCGAACAGGTGTTCGCCTTACTCTAATTTCAGTCGAACGAACGGTCCGCGCAGGTAGATCGCTTGTCGGTGGGGTCGATTAGCGTCCATCTCAACCGATCGGCAACCCGAATCGGACCGATCTTCGAACACCAAGACGAAATGGAGAACACCATGGCGCAGGCACCGGATCGCGAGAAGGCTCTCGAGCTCGCGCTCGCACAAATCGACAAGAGCTTCGGTAAGGGCTCGGTCATGCGGCTTGGCGACGAGGTGCGTCAGCCCATCTCCGTGATCCCGACCGGATCCATCGCGCTGGACGTGGCGCTCGGTATTGGCGGCTTGCCCCGTGGTCGTGTGGTCGAGATCTACGGGCCGGAATCCTCGGGTAAGACCACCGTCGCGCTGCACGCGGTGGCCAACGCGCAAGCCGCCGGCGGTATCGCCGCGTTCATCGATGCCGAGCATGCGCTCGACCCGGAATACGCGAAGAACCTCGGTGTCGATACCGACTCGCTGCTCGTGTCCCAGCCGGATACCGGTGAGCAGGCTCTGGAAATCGCGGACATGCTGGTGCGCTCGGGCGCCATCTCGCTCATCGTCATCGACTCGGTGGCCGCGCTGGTGCCTCGCGCCGAAATTGAGGGCGAGATGGGCGACAGCCATGTCGGTCTACAGGCTCGCCTGATGAGTCAGGCCCTGCGCAAGATGACCGGTGCGCTCAGCAACTCGGGCACCACCGCGATCTTCATCAACCAGCTCCGCGAGAAGATCGGCGTGATGTTCGGTTCGCCCGAAACCACCACGGGTGGTAAGGCTTTGAAGTTCTACTCATCGGTTCGCCTTGATGTGCGCCGTATCGAGACTCTCAAGGACGGTACCGATGCGGTGGGTAACCGCACTCGCGTCAAGGTGGTCAAGAACAAAGTATCGCCGCCGTTCAAGCAGGCTGAGTTCGACATTCTCTACGGCAAGGGCATCTCCAAGGAGGGGTCGCTCATCGATATGGGCGTGGAGCAGGGCTTCATCCGCAAGTCCGGTTCCTGGTTCACCTATGAGGGTGAGCAATTGGGTCAGGGCAAGGAGAACGCCCGCAACTTCCTGTTGGAGAACGCCGATGTCGCCAACGAGATCGAGAAGAAGATCAAGGAAAAGCTCGGTATCGGAGCGGTGCTGACCGATGAAGAAGTTGTCCCGGCCCCAGTCGATTTCTGATTCCCCTTCCAGGGAATCTCTAGACGAACTGCGATCCCGGGTCGCGTCGGTACCCGAAGCCCCGACGCGTGAACCGGTTGATTCGCGGGACGAGCAGGCGTGGTCATATTGCCTCCGCCTGTTGACAAGTCGGGCGCGTACCCGCGCCGAGCTGACCGAAAGGCTGGCTCGGCGCGGGTACCCCGATGAGGTCTCTGATCGAATCATGCAACGGTTGGCAGCCGCAGGACTGATCAACGATGCCGATTTTGCGGCTCAATGGGTGCAATCCCGGCATACCTACGCCGGTAAAGGCAAGCGTGCCTTGGCCGCAGAGCTTCGGACCAAGGGCGTATCGGCGGAGAATGCGGCCGCGGCGCTCGCACAGATCGACGGAGATGCCGAGCGATCGCGCGCGGCAGAGCTTGTCGCCAAGAAACTCCGGTCAGAAAATCTCGATGACGGTGGGATCAAGGCGGCGCGGCGATTGGTGGCCATGCTTGCGCGTCGCGGATACGGCCAGTCCATGGCCTATGACGTGGTGAAAAACGCCCTTGCTTCCGAACAGGACCGGCGCAACGTCGGGTGAGTGAAGCGGTTCTAGAGGCCGAATGGGCGAGCCGGGGGATTGGGCGGCGGGTCACCCTCGTCCGGCGCGTTGGATCTCATGCTCATCGACGCTTCGGCCGACGGCGACTGCACACCGGGCAGGCACGGTACCTGGCGGGAGATTGTCTTGAATGGCCCAATCTCGGTGTCTTCGTTGAGCATGGGGAGCGGACCGCAGTTCCCCTTGAAGTGTGCGTCCATGGTGAACGGAGTCGGGTTCACGCAGGTGAGGTTCATTCCGACCGGGGTCGCGACCTGTAGGCAGTCGAAGTTCAACGGAGCTCCGTAGGCCACCGGTGCACCCGTCAGCGCTGCCCCCGCGCACGCCGCTCCGAAAACGGCGGACACGCCAACGGCCAATACGATGTTTCGCATGGGAGTTATGGTAACGAAGTGATACCTGTTACGTAATACTTCGATTGTGATAGTTGAGTAAGAATCGGCCCTGTGATGCAGCTGTGAAGGTTGATCACGTGTTCTTGGCGTAATGCCGTGCGGCCTTTGCCCTGTTTCCGCAGGTAGCCATGGAGTGCCACCGGCGAGCCCCGTTCTTGGACGTGTCGTAGAAGAACAACACGCACTGCGGGTGCGCGCACTGTTTGATCCGATCCGGCGAGTCGGCCAGCAGGGTGAGCAGATTGTCGGCGGCGAGCCAGCCGGGAAGCCAGTGTGATTCGGGAACTTCGGCGATGTCGGCCGGCCCGTCGGCGGTCAGGGCGCGGCGAATCGCACCGTGGGACAGCACCGCGTTGATGTCGTCGATATCGGAATCCTTGACCGCACGGTAGATGGCGTCACGTGCGAGCAGCAACGCCTCCCTGGTCTTGTCGTCTGCGGCACATCGATCCTCAAGGTTGTTGGTGTGCAACCAGATTCGCAAGCCATCGGAAGTGGTGAGCAGATCCTGCGGTCCATTGCCACTCATCCACCGGGTGTTCAGCAGATCCAGTGCGAGCGGTTCGCCGAGATGAGGGCGTGGATCGGACATGGCCTGAGGCTAGCCGCCTCCTTTCCGGGGCAAAGTGTCACATGAATTCTAACCGATAAAATCGGTATAGATGGTTGACCGGGAGTGCTCGCCCTGACTACGATCTAACCGGTAAGAAGAATTTATTGGTTAGGAAGGATTGTTCATGGGCACAGCCATCGCACCCCGCATCATCACCGGCCATATCGGACTCAACGTCAGCGATCTGGAGCGATCGGTCGCGTTTTACCGGCGGGCATTCGGATTCGAGCAGCTTGTGGCGAGCCTCGACGGGGCGCAGCGCTTCGCGTTTCTCGGATTCGGTGGCAGCCCCGTGCTGACCCTCTGGGAACAGAGCAGTGGGGAATTCTCGGCGGCCACGCCGGGCTTGCACCATTTGTCCTTCCAAGTGGATTCCGTACAGGAGGTGCAGGCAGTGGAGGCGGTCCTGAAGGAGCTGTCAACGGTGTTCGCGCACGACGGAGTTGTGCCGCACCGGGAAGGCGCGTCATCGGGCGGGATCTTCTTCACCGATCCCGACGGGATCCGTCTTGAGGTGTTCGCGGCGACGGGCGTCGAGCAGTATGAGGCGCCGGCGGGCGACGCGCCGACGTGCGGGTTTTTCTGAGATGATCTATCACTCCGGCGAGCTGGCCGTTCAGCATCGAATGGGACAGTCGGACAGTGCTGTTCGCGTTGGGCGGATTATCTCGGCGCAGATACCGGAAGTCGCGGCGGCCTTTCTTGCCGCCCAACCGTTGGTCTTCGTGTCGGCTGGGGATGGCGATGGCCGGATGTGGGCGAGCCAGATCATCGGTCCGCCGGGGTTCGCGCATGCCACCGACGCCCGCACCATCGCGATAGACGGTCTGCCGGTCCCGGGCGATCCGCTGTCCGCGCCACTGCAATCGGAGCAGAAGATCGGCATGATCGCGTTGCAGCCGCAGCGGCGGCGCCGGATGCGTGTCAACGGCACTGCGGTGCCATCGGGACAGGGTCTGATTGTCTCCACCGATCAGGTGTATTCCAACTGCCCCAAGTACATTGCACGGCGCGACGTGTCCGGGATCGGGCCCGGACTGCCCGGGACGCCGCGCCACGCGACCGCTCTGAACGAGGAACAGCAGCAGACGGTCGCGACGACGGACACCTTCATCATCGGCACCGCCGATGGCGAAGGCAATGCCGATGCGTCGCATCGCGGCGGGAATCCCGGTTTCCTGCGGGTGCTTTCACCGAACGAACTACGGTGGCCCGACTACCTGGGCAACTCGATGTTCATGACGCTGGGGAACCTGCATGTCGATCCCCGGTGTGGCCTGCTGATCCCGAATTGGCAGACCGGATCGACTCTGCAGCTCTCGGGGACCGCGCGCCTCAATTGGGACGAGGGTACCTTCGCCCCGGGTGCGCAATGTTCCGTCGACTTCACCATCGGCGAGGTCATCGAGACCGTCAATGCCAGCCCTCTACGGTGGGGCGAAGCTGAACCTTCGCCCGCCAATCCGCATCTCTGACAAGGAAAGGCACATCATGCGCCCACCGCTACCGCCGTTCGACATCGATTCCGCCCGTGAAAAGGTGCGGGCCGCCGAGAATGCCTGGAATACGCGCGATCCCGAGAAGGTCGCCGCCGCCTACACCGAAGATTCGATGTGGCGAAACCGCGACGAGTTCATTACCGGGCGCGCGGACATCGTTGCCTTCCTGACCCGAAAGTGGGCCAAGGAGAACGGCTACGCGCTACGCAAGGAGCTGTGGGGGTTCCGGGAGAACCGGATGGCGGTGCGCTTTCAATACGAGTGGCACGACGAGGCCGGTCAGTGGTGGCGCAGCTATGGCAACGAGCTGTGGGAGTTCACCGTGGAAGGGCTGATGTCACGTCGCGAAGCCAGCATCAACGACACTCAGATCGCCGAGGAAGAGCGCCGGATCTTCGGTCCCCGCCCGGCCGGCGATGAGTCGCCGCTGCCCATCCGCTGACTACTCGCCGTAGTCCTGGCGTAAGTCTTTGTGTGCGGGATCCACGCCGCGTGTCTCCAGGAGATCCTTGGTGACCAAGCCTGGTTCGGGCTGTGCGTGCGGAACTTCTAAGAGGCTCTTCTTCTTGCGGCCTTCCCGCAGCTGACGCTCGATATTGGTGGCCAGCGACGAGAGCGCGAAGTTGATGAGGATCATGATGACCGCGACCACGACGAGCGCAGGCAGATAGTTTCCGTAGTACGACGCCGAGCGGATGCCCGAACGCACCACCTCGATGTAGCCGAATGCGTACCCCAGCGCAGAGTCCTTCAGGGCGATGACCATCTGAGAGATGAGCGCGGGCAGCATCGCCGCAATCGATTGGGGGAGCAGGATCAGCCGCATCATCTGCGACTTGCGCATGCCCAGCGCTACCGCAGCCTCGGACTGCCCCGTGGGGAGTGACTGGATGCCCGAACGCAGGATCTCGGCGATGACTGAGCCGTTATACAGCGACAGCCCTGTCACCACCGCGGCGAAAGCCAGATACTCGGACGGGAAAATGGCCTGCTGCCCGTACAAGTAGTACGAGAACACCATCAAGATCAATACGGGGATCGCGCGGAAGAATTCGACAAGGGCACTCGAAATCCAGCGCACGGCGCGATGATCGGAGAGCCGGCCAATGCCGAGCATGGCGCCGAGAACCAGCGCGAAGACAATCGACAACGCCGCCGCGGTGATGGTGCCCAACAGTCCGGGCAGGATGTATGTCGTCCACGTGTCCAGACGCAGGAAGGGCGACCACTTTTCGGCGGTGAGCTGTTCATTGGCGACGAGGGTCCAGATCACCCAGGCCGCAGCCGCGCCCACGAAGGCCGTGAACGCCACGGCGATAATCCGATTGACCGCGCGGGCCTTTGGGCCGGGCGCGTCATACATGACGGTGGCGCTGCCGGTCATCGCTTCACCGCCAGCCGCTTCGCGAAGTATCCGAAGGTCAATCCGATTGTCAGCGTGATCACCATGTAGCCCGCCGCGATGATGAGAAAGATCCAGACAATCTGGTCGGCGAACAGCTCGATCTCCGATCGCATCAGCAGGGCTGCCTCGGCGACCCCGATCGCCGAGGCGATCGAGGTGTTCTTGACCAGGGCGATCAGCACGCTGCCCATGGGGGCCAGGACCGACCGCATGGCTTGCGGTAACACGATGAGCGTCAAGACCCTCCAGAACGGCATTCCGAGGGACCGCGCTGCCTCGGCCTGGCCCAGGGGGACCGTGTTGAACCCGGATCGCAATGTTTCGCACACGAAAGTTGCTGTGTACAAAGAGAATCCGAGAACCGATAGCCAGAAGTTGTTGTTTCTGATGAAGTTGGAGTTCTCGGGCGCCAGTGCGATACCGAGATTCTGATAGAGCCCCACCGAACAGAACAAAATGATCAGGGTCAGCGGGGTGTTCCGGACCAGGTTGACGTACCAGGTACCGAAGATCCGCATGATCGGCACAGGCGAGACCCGGCATTCCGCCAGGATCGTGCCCCACACCAGTGCGCCCACGGCCGAGAAGAATGTCAGCTTGAGGGTGGTCCAGAACGCCGGCCACAGCTGCGGTCCCATGTTCGCCCACAGCGCGTTCATGCGGCCTCACAAGCCTTGTCGGCGACGGGCTTGACGCCGGTGATCTTCTCGATCGCGGCCAGTGAGGGGTCGGGCAGCAGACCGTAGGTGCCGCTCTTGGCGCGCTTCTCCCAATCATCGATCGTGCTGTTGCCCAGTGCATCCCGCAGATCGGTATCCCAGGCTCCGCTGGCGATCATCTTGTCGAGTGCGCGGTCGATGGCCTCGATGGCGGCGGTGTCACCCTTCGCGAGGCCGATCCCGTAGACCTCCCTGGAGAACGGGTCGCCGTTCTTCTTCTGCTTCTTGGGTTTACCGATGCACAACGGCTTGCTCAGCTCGTAGTTCATCTGAATCAGCTTGAACTCACCCTCGTAGCGCTTGGCGTACCCGGCCAGGATCGTCTCGTCGGTGGTGAGGGCGTCGACCTTGCCCCGCCGCAGCGCCTCCACGCAGGAGGAATATGAGTCGAACTCCTGCAGCTGGGTGCCGGCCAGTAGGTTCTTCACGTTCTGTGCGGGCGTCGAGCCGGATACCGAACACAGCTTCTTGCCCCGGTTCAGATCATCCAGCGTTGTCAGTGAGTCATCCGCCTTGCGAACCAGAAGCCCTTGGTAGGTAATGAGATAAGGGCCGGCGAAGGACACCTTCTGGGCTCGGCTGTAGTTGACCGAGTAGCTCCCGGCGATCATGTCCACGGTACCGTTGTCGATGAGTTGTTCGCGCTGTGCCGACGGCGTCTCATACCAGCGGATGGTCGGATGTGCGACACCAAGTTCGTCGGCGATGGCGTTGACGACGTACTCGGAAATCTTGACGTCGAATCCGCTCATCTTCTTGTCGGGGTGCTGCAGGCCCACCCCGGGCTGATCGAACTTGGTGCCGAGGACGACGGTGCCGCCCCGGATCGATTCGAGTAGTTGGCGTGGCTCGGTACTGCCGCAGGAACTGATCAGCGTGGCAACCAGGGCCACGACCGCCACCAGTGCGGTGTGCCGCCGCATCAGTGCTTGAGCTTCTTCGCGCAAGCGACTCATCAATGCCCGAGGATCTTTCCGAGGAAGTCCTTGGCGCGTTCGGACTTGGGGTTGGTAAAGAAGCTCTCCGGGTCCGTGTCCTCGATGATGGCACCGTCGGCCATGAAGATGATCCGGTCCGCGGCCTTGCGGGCGAATCCCATCTCATGGGTGACCACCAGCATGGTCATGCCCTCTTTGGCCAGCGACACCATGACATCGAGAACCTCGTTGACCATCTCGGGGTCCAGTGCAGAGGTGGGTTCATCGAACAGCATGACCTTGGGGCCCATGGCCAACGATCTGGCGATCGCGACGCGTTGCTGCTGCCCGCCGGATAGTTGCGCCGGGTACTTGTCCTTCTGGCTCGCGATTCCCACGCGTTCCAGCAGCTCGATGGCGTGCTTGCGCGCGGATTCCTTGTCCTTCTTGCGCACCTTCATCGGCGCGAGCGTCACGTTGTCGAGAATTGTCTTGTGTGAGAAGAGGTTGAAGGACTGGAAGACCATCCCCACCTCCGCGCGCAGGTTGGCCAGCGCGCGTCCCTCTTCGGGAAGCGCCTGGCCGTCGATTCGGATGGTGCCGGTGTCGATGGGCTCGAGACGATTGATGGTGCGACACAAGGTCGACTTGCCCGAGCCGGAGGGCCCGAGGATGACAACGACCTGACCGCGTGGGATTTCCAGGGTGATGTCCTTGAGGACGTGCAAGTCGCCGAAGTGCTTGTCGACATGCTCAAGGGAGATCATCGGGATGCTTGTTGCGGGGGCGTTTTCCCCGCTCGTTGAGGTGTCGGTGCTCACCGGCATGGTCAGACAATACGGGTTCCCCACACTTTTGCAGCGCGGAACGCAGGGGTCCGCGAATCGGACGGCCTGTGATCCGGCACCTCGCCTGACCGGCGTCAGCAAACATCTGTAATACTGAGCTCATGCGGACGCGACGGCGGCCTTCCGTCGAGGGCCCGCGAATCAAGGCGCTCGCAAGAGTTCTAGCATCTGTTCTGTTCATCGGGTCATTTCCGGTTGCGGTGATCAACGGGGCAACTACCTGGGGCTGGATCGCCGCGAGTTTTGGGCTGGTTTGCGGGTTGTTTCTGCTGCCCAGCTCGCTAATGCGTTTAGTCACGCCATCGGGGCAGGTGACCGTCGATGCGGGGCGGCATTTGCGCGACAGCGAGATTCTCGAGCGGCCCCGGCCCCGGCCCCGGCCCCGGCCACGGCGAGATATCTCGTTCGCGGTCGTCATCGTGCTGATCGCGGTCGTCGTCGTGCTCGGTGTTCTCGAAGCATTCGCCGCGCCCGGGCTCCCCGAATCGTGGATGTGGGCCGGCTGGTGGATGTGGATGGGCGTGAATGCCGTCTGCAGCATCGACGATTGGTGGCAGGGCTGGCATGTCCCGGAGCGTGGAGTGCGATGAAGGCACGGTGGCGGAACCGGCGCCCCTCGGCGCGAGAAACGGCCTGAACTCGGGCACGTACCATAAGTCCGTGACCAGTACCGTGACTTCCGATCAATCGGCGGTCCGGACGTACCAGGTCCGCACCTACGGCTGCCAGATGAATGTGCACGACTCCGAGCGGGTGTCGGGCCTCCTGGATGCGGCCGGATACGTCAAGGCCCCCGACGGCACCGACGCCGACATCGTCATCTTCAACACCTGCGCGGTGCGTGAGAACGCCGATAACAAGCTGTACGGAAACATCAGCCATCTCGCACCGCGTAAGGCCGCCAACCCGAACATGCAGATCGCCGTCGGTGGTTGCCTCGCCCAGAAGGACCGCGAGGGCATGCTCAAGAAGGCGCCGTGGGTCGACGTCGTCTTCGGCACTCACAACATCGGATCGCTGCCCACGCTGCTGGAGCGGGCACGTCACAACAACGAGGCCCAGGTCGAGATCGTCGAGGCCCTCGAACACTTTCCGTCGGCGCTGCCCGCCACCCGCGAATCGGCCTACGCGGCGTGGGTGTCGATCTCGGTGGGCTGCAACAACACCTGCACCTTTTGTATCGTTCCCTCTTTGCGGGGCAAAGAGATCGATCGGCGTCCCGGCGACATCCTCGCCGAGGTGCAGGCGCTGGTGGACCAGGGTGTGCTGGAGGTGACGCTGCTCGGTCAGAACGTCAACGCCTACGGCATCAACTTCGCCGATCCCGACATTGCCCGCGATCGCGGCGCTTTCGCCGATCTGCTGCGCGCCTGCGGCCGCATCGAGGGGCTGGAGCGGGTGCGATTCACCTCTCCACACCCCGCTGAATTCACCGATGACGTCATCGAGGCCATGGCACAGACCCCGAACGTGTGCCCCCAGCTGCATATGCCGCTGCAATCCGGTTCTGATCGCGTCCTCAAGGCGATGCGCCGGTCTTACCGCTCCGAGCGCTTCCTATCGATCATCGACAAGGTACGTGCGGTCATGCCGGACGCCGCCATCACCACCGACATCATTGTCGGATTCCCCGGCGAGACCGAAGAGGACTTCGAGCAGACACTTGAGGTTGTGCGTCGCGCACGCTTCTGCAGCGCGTTCACCTTCCAGTACTCAATCCGGCCGGGGACACCGGCGGCCGAGCTTCCTGATCAGCTGCCGAAAGCCGTTGTGCAGGAACGCTATGACCGGCTCATCGTGCTGCAGGAATCCATCACGCTGGAAGAGAATCAGAAGCAGATCGGTCGGCAGATCGAGGTGCTGATCGCCACCGGCGAAGGCCGTAAAGACGGCGAGACCGCGCGCATGAGCGGACGTGCCCGCGACGGCCGGTTGGTGCACTTCCGGCCGCAAGGACAGCTGGACGGTGAGTTGCGTCCCGGCGATGTCATCACCGTCGACGTCACCGGCGCGGCGCCGCATCACCTGATCGCCGACGGGGGAGTGCTCAGCCATCGGCGCACCCGGGCCGGTGATGCACACGAAACCGGCAAAAAACCGTCTACATCGGGAATCGGCTTGGGCATGCCGGCAATTGGAGCCCCGAAGGCGACAGAGCAGATTGAGGTTGCAGGGTGCGGGCTATGAGTGACGCGGAATCCGGAAAAGAAGACGCCGAGTTCGAGGAGTTCCGCAGAGACATCGACGCGGCCGAGAAGAAGGTCGCCGGAGAGATCGATCCGGGCGCGCGCGCCCTCGTGGTGGCCGTCCTGGTCTTCGCGCTACTTCTCACGTTTGTGCTGCCGCACACCGGACATGCCAGAGGATTCGACGTTCTGCTCAATGGAGCGATAGCGGACCAGGAATCTGTGCGGGTGCCGTCCCGGATCTTCGTGTGGCTCGCGATGGTCTTCGGTGTCGGGTTTTCCATGCTGGCCTTACTGACCCGCCGCTGGGTGCTGTCCTGGATCGCGCTGGCGGGCTCGTTCGTTGCCAGTGTGATTGGCATGCTTGCGATTTGGACCCGTCAGACCGCTGGAGCCGGACATCCCGGCCCGGGGATCGGTTTGGTGGTCGCCTGGATCGCCGTCATTCTGTTGACTTTCCACTGGGCGCGTGTGGTGTGGTCGCGTACTGCGGTGCAGCTGGCGGCCGAGCAGCAGCGGCGCGAGGCGGCCAAGCGAGATCAGCGCACCTTCCTCGACGACGCCTTCGAGGACGACGGGGACGAGCGGTAACTAGCGCGACCGGCTCTTGACCGCGGCCACCGCCGCATCGGCCCATTCCTGCCACTGCTTGGCACTGGCACGGGCCTTCTCGGCATCCTTGGCCTTGCCCGCGGCTTCCGCCTTGGCGGCCTGCTCCTCGAACTGGCGTGCGCGAACGCGGAATTGCTCGGCGCGTGCCTCCGCCTCGGGATCGCCCCAGCCGGATTCACCAGCGTCGCGCACCTTCTTCTCTACCGCGCGCAGCCGCCGTTCCAGATCCGTCTGCTGCTCACGCGGCACCTTTCCGATGGCATCCCACTTGTCACCGATGGCCCGCAGTGCCGCCCGGGCGCCATCTACATCGGCCTCCGGATCGATCTTCTCGGCCTCGACCAGCAATGCGCGCTTGGCGTCCGCGTTGGCCACGAATTCGGCATCGCGGGAAGCAGATTCGGCGTTGCGGGCAGCGAAGAACTTGTCCTGAGCCGCTTTGAAGCGGTGCCACAGGTTGTCATCGGTCTCCCGGGGAGCCCGACCAGCGGCCTTCCAGTCGTTCAGCAGATTCCGGAATGCCGCGGAGGTTGCGCCCCAGTCGGTGGAATCCGAGAGTGCCTCAGCCTGCTTGCACAGGTCTTCCTTCTTCTCCCGTGCCCCGGCGCGTTCGCGGTCCAGTTCGGCGAAATGCGCGCCGCGCCTGCGGTTAAACGTCTCGCGTGCGGTTGAGTACCGCTTCCACAGGGCATCGTCGGTCTTGCGATCGACACCATGGATGGATTTCCACTCGTCGAGAATGACCCGGATCCGATCACCGGCGGCCTTCCACTGTGTGGAATTGTTCGCGAGCTCCTCGGCTTCGGCGGCGAGTTCCTCCTTGCGGGAGATGCTCGCTGAACGAGCCTCATCGCGTTGCACGCGTGCCGCGGCGGCCTGGGCGTCCGCGGACTCCACGAGCGCCGACAGGCGTGCGGACAGCGAGTCCACATCGCCGAGGACGGCCGCGGTGGGCAGCGTCTCTGCGAGGTGCTCGGCGGCGGTCTTGATCTTGCGCGCGTCGCCGGAACCCGAGCCGAGCCGCAATTCCAGTAGCTGGATTTCGGTCTCCAGGTCTTCGAACCGACGGCCGAAATGGGTATACGCCGCGTCGGCATCTCCGGCCTGCCACGATCCGATCTGGCGTTCACCGGCTGACGTGATCAGCCAGACGCTGCCGTCGTCATCCACACGGCCGAACTTGTGTGGATCGACATGATGGGCCGCAGGAGCGGGCGCCGATGCTGCGGGACGCCGCGGCATCGGATGAGGTTTCGGCCCCGGCCGGGGGACGGGGGCAGCTCCGGGCTGGTGGGCGGGAGCAACGTTCTCTTGTTGTGGTGACTGATCCGGCATCGAAACCTCTTCCTGCAATTGTTGCCGCGCAACACGGCGCCCTAAGCTCACTACACCGTTCATTCAAACAGGTGTCATCGCCGCACGGGCGAACATATGCCAGATGATTCCGCGAGGAGGCCGCGATGTCCGAGGCGGATATCGCGTCGGCACTCGCTGTCGGAGCTGCCGCGTGCATCGCGTTTGGCGATGTCATCCACCCAAAGACCGCGAACCCCAGCCAGGGGGTGACCTAGCATCGTGGATCTTTCGATAGCGATCTGCCCGTCGACCCCGCTGCTGGTGCCCGAGCTGGGCGGTGCGGCCGCCCACGAGACCGCTGACCTGCGTGAGGCCGCGATTGCGGCGGTGCGAAGCCTGCCCACACGATGGATCGCGATCGGGGCGGGGGACGGCCGATATGGCGGCGACGTGTCGGGCACCTTCGCCGGATACGGGGTTGACGTGCGTGTTTCGCTCTCATCGAGGCCCGCCGCCTCTGTCGAACTGCCGCTGCCCGTGCTCATCGCCGGGTGGTTGCGGGCCCGAGTGGAGGCCGCCGAGGTGCAGGTGCGACTTGTCGGTGTCTCCGGTGCGGACGGGGCCGCTTGCGGACGGGCCTTGCGTGATGAGATCGAGGCATTGCCGACGCCCCCGGGGGTACTCGTCATCGCCGACGGTGCCAACACCCTCACCGACAAGGCGCCCGGGGGTTATCGGCCCGACGCCGGGGCCGCGCAGCAGGGACTTGTCGGCGCGCTTGCTCATGGGGACGTGGCCGCACTGTGCGGTCTCTCGGATGTGATCACCGGGGGCGCTGTCTACCGGGCACTTGCCGGATTGGTGGGTTCGGACGCCGTTCAGGCCCGGTGCCTGTACCAAGGTTCCCCGTACGGGGTTGGCTACTTCGCGGGCACCTGGCAGGTGTCGTGATGCGACCTATCGCGGTCATCGGCCCCACCGCCACCGGCAAGTCGGCCCTCGCGCTAGAGCTCGCCGAGCGGCTGGGCGGCGAGATCGTCAACGCCGACGCGATGCAGCTGTATCGCGGTATGGATATCGGTACCGCCAAGGTGCCTGAGGCAGAGCGCCGGGGCATTCCACACCACATGCTCGATGTGCTCGATGTGGCAGAGACCGCCACCGTCGCGACCTATCAACAGGACGCCGTTGCGGCCATCGATGACATCCAGGCACGAGGACATGTGCCCGTGATCGTCGGCGGATCGATGATGTATATCCAGGCCTTACTTGATGATTGGACGTTTCCCGCGACGGATGCGCAGGTGCGGGCGCGCTGGGAGCAGCGGCTGGCGGAGATTGGAGTCGCCGCGTTGCACGCCGAACTCGCCACCCGGGACCCGGCAGCGGCAGCGGTCATCCTGCCCACCGACGGGCGTCGCACGGTGCGGGCACTGGAGGTAATCGAACTCACCGGGCAGCCATTCGCCGCGTCGGCGCCAACTATCGGCTCGCCACGGTGGGACACGTTGATCGTGGGATTGGACTGGGAGACGGACAAACTCGACGAGCGGATCGCGCGGCGCACGGATCTGATGTTCGAGCAGGGATTTGTCGCGGAGGTCGAGCAGCTGTTGGGTGTCGGCCTGCGTGAGGGTGTCACGGCATCGAGGGCGATCGGATATGCCCAGGTGATCGCGGCGCTGGATACCGGGGGAGGCGCCGGCGACCTGGCACAGGCGCGTGAACTGACATTCATGGGCACCCGGCGCTATGTGCGTCGGCAGCGATCGTGGTTTGGCCGCGACCATCGCATCATGTGGCTGGCAGGCAGCGACGGTGACGCAGCCGGACTCTGCGGCGAAATTGAGTCGCGGTGGCGCCTATCCTCGGATACGTGAAGTTCACCAAGGGCCACGGCACCCAGAACGACTTCGTGGTGCTGCCGGACGTCCACATCAAGCGGGATCTGTCGGTGCCCGCTGTACAGGCGCTGTGTGATCGGCAACGCGGTCTTGGCGCCGACGGCGTGCTGCGCGTGACCACTGTGGGCGCGGCCCTCGAGGGCGGGGTGCTGGCCGAGAAGCCGGCCGGGGTCAGCAGCGAAGACTGGTTCATGGACTACCGCAATGCCGACGGTTCGATCGCCGAAATGTGCGGGAACGGTGTCCGGGTGTTCGCGCACTATCTGCGGTCGGTGGGGCTGGAGCACCGCGACGAGTTCGTTGTCGCGTCACTGGCCGGGCCCCGGCCAGTGACTATCAACTCCTGGAGCCAGCTCGCCGCCGACGTGACCGTCGACATGGGGCCGGTTAAGGAGTTCGGCGCTGGTGAGGCGACTGTCGGCGGCCGGCGGTTCTCCGGTCTGGCCATCGATGTGGGCAATCCGCACTTGGCCTGCGTGGACGCTGATCTGTCCGCTGAGGATCTGCGCATGCTCGACGTGGGTGCTCCGGTGGAGTTCGGCGAAGAGCTGTTTCCCGACGGGGTCAATATCGAGGTGCTGACGGCCCCCGTCGACGGCACCGACGGTGCCGCAGGCGCGGTGCAGATGCGGGTCCACGAACGGGGCGTCGGCGAGACGCGTTCCTGTGGAACAGGAACCGTGGCGGCCGCCTATGCCGCACTGCGGCACCTCGGACTGTCGGCCGGTGAGATTGTGGTCGACATCCCCGGTGGACAGGTCCGGGTGACAGTAACCGCCGATTCCAGCTTCCTGCGTGGGCCGTCGATGCTGCTGGCCGACGGCGAAATCTCCGACGAATGGTGGGGCGGCATTGGCGCCTGCGGATAATTGGGATGCGATCGATGAGCCACAGGTGGGAGCATCGGTGCGCGATGAGCGAACCGCGCGAAGAGCAGACAGCCGAGATATGAATTCGACGTCCTATCAGACACCCACCGATGGCGAACTGGCGCTGGAAGACCGCGCCGCGCTCAAGCGTGTGGCGGGGCTCTCCACCGAACTTGCCGATGTCACCGAGGTCGAGTACCGGCAGCTGCGCCTGGAACGGGTTGTGCTGGTGGGTGTCTGGACCGACGGGACCTCCCATGAGGCCGATGTCAGCATGGCCGAACTCGCGGCGCTCGCCGAGACCGCCGGGTCCGAGGTGCTCGAAGCGTTGATTCAGCGTCGTCAAAAGCCAGATCCGGCAACATATATCGGATCCGGCAAGGCGATCGAGCTGCGCGAGATCGTGTTGGCCACTGGTGCCGACACCGTGATCTGCGACGGTGAGCTCAGCCCGGCGCAGCTGGTAGCGCTGGAGAAGGCAGTGAAGGTCAAGGTCATCGACCGCACCGCGCTGATTCTGGATATCTTCGCCCAGCACGCCACCAGCCGCGAGGGCAAAGCGCAGGTGTCGCTGGCGCAGATGGAGTACATGCTGCCGCGGCTGCGTGGCTGGGGTGAATCCATGTCCCGCCAGGCCGGTGGCCGCGCCGGCGGCGCAGGTGGCGGTGTGGGTACCCGTGGCCCCGGTGAGACGAAGATCGAGACCGACCGGCGCCGGATCCGCGAACGCATGTCCAAGCTGCGTCGCGAGATCCGCGAAATGAAGACGGTTCGTGACACCAAGCGCAGCCGTCGCCTCGAGAGTGATGCTCCGTCGATTGCCATCGTCGGCTACACCAATGCCGGTAAGTCGAGCCTGCTGAACGCGATCACCGGTGCCGGGGTGCTGGTCCAGGATGCGTTGTTCGCCACCCTCGAACCGACAACGCGGCGCGGAACATTTGATGACGGACGCGAATTCGTCATCACGGACACCGTCGGTTTCGTACGGCACCTGCCCACCCAATTGGTGGAGGCGTTTCGGTCCACTCTGGAAGAGGTGGCCGACGCGGACCTGCTCGTCCACGTGGTGGACGGCTCCGATCTGGCGCCGCTGGCCCAGATCGAGGCGGTGCGCGCGGTGATCAGTGAGGTTGTCGCCGACCATGATTCATCGGCGGCACCGGAGCTGCTGGTGATCAACAAGATCGATGCTGCGGGTGATCTTGCCTTGGCGCAGCTGCGTCGCGCACTGCCCCAGGCGCTGTTCGTCTCGGCGCACACCGGCGACGGGGTCGCCAGGCTCCGAGCGGCCATCGCCGAGACGGTGCCCCGCGCGGATGTGCCCGTCGACGTGGTCATCCCGTACGAACGCGGTGACTTGGTGGCCCGAATCCATACCGAGGGTCAGGTGCATTCCACCGAACATCTGGCGGAGGGCACGCGCGTGGTGGGCAGGGTGCCTCGGGCGCTGGCCGCGCTTCTCGCCGGGCTCTAGTCGCGCGGAACGAGCTGCGGCGGGATGTGTGCCCGAACCGGCGGCAGTGATTCCTCGAACCGCTCGATCTGCACCAGCACGTGCTGACCGGTGCACCCCTGTGCCAAGGACGAGGTTCCTGAATCGTCGGTCAGGACATTGGGATTGCCGTGTGCGCAGAGCGAATCTGGATCGGACGGATCGATCGGGTCGTACCACGCGCCGGTGGACAGCTGCACCACCCGGTGCCGTAGGCCTTCGTCCAGAACCGCCCCGGCCAGGCACGCACCGCGGTCGTTGAAGACCCGCACCACGTCGCCGTCACCGATCCCGCGCTCGGCGGCGTCGGCCGGATGTATGCGGATGGGTTCGCGTCCCTGAACTTTTGAGGCCTGGCTGGTGCCGCCGAAATCGAGCTGGCTGTGCAGCCGGGTCCGCGGCTGATTGGCAATCAGGTGCAGTGGGAAGCTTTGGGCGCGTTCACCGTTCAGCCATTCTGTGGGCTCGTACCACTGCGGGTGGCCGCCGCAGTCGGCGTATCCGAAACTGTCGATGGTCTCCGAGAAGATCTCGATGCGCCCGCTCGGGGTGTGCAGCGGGTGCGCGTCTGGGTTGTCACGGAAGTCCGAGAGCAGAGTCAGGCCGGGATCGGTCGGCAACTGCAGGTAGCCCTGCTCCCAGAACTCGTCGAAGGTTGGCACCGCGAAATCGCGGGCCGCGGCCCAATCGGTGTAAATGTGACGTAGCCACTGCGCGGCGGTGCGTCCCTCGGAGAACTCGTCGCCGAACCCGAGCCTTTCGGCGAGCGCCGAGAATGTCGTGTAGTCATCGCGCGAGTTGGCATAGGGCGATGTCGCGGCCTTCATCGCCACCAGCAGGGGGTCGTTGCGGCTTCCGGAGAAGTCGTCGCGTTCCAGGCTGGTGGTAGACGGCACCACGATATCGGCGTGCTTGGCCATGGCCGTCCACACCGGATCGTGCACCACGACGGTGTCGACGCGCGCCAGCGCACGGCGCAGTCGCGGCAGGTTCTGATGGTGGTGGAACGGATTTCCGCCCGCCCAGTAGACGCATCGGATGTCCGGCAGTGTGAGTGTCTGACCGTTGTAGGCCAGTGTCTGGCCGGGCCGCAGCAGCAGCTCACTGATGGCCGCCACCGGGATGAACGTCGCAACCGGGTTGGGCCCCTGGGGGAAGGTCGGCAGCGGGCAGCTGACCGGGGCCAGTCCCGCCTCGTTCATCGAGCCATAACCGTGGCCGAAACCACCTCCGGGAAGCCCGATCTGACCGAGCATCGCGGCCAGGGTGAGCCCCATCCACGGGGCCTGTTCGCCGTGGCGCACCCGCTGCAGCGACCAGCTGACCGTCACCAGGGTGCGCCCGGCCGCCATTCGCCGCGCCAGTGTGCGCAGCTCGTCAGCGTCCAGAGCACTGATACTCGCAGCCCATTCCGGGGTCTTGGGTACACCGTCGTCGATCCCCAGGAGATAGTGCTCAAACCGTTCATAGCCGGTGCAGTAGGAGCGTAGGAAGGCCAGGTTGGCCAGACCTTCCACGGCCAGCACATGGGCCAGCGCGAGCATGACCGTGACGTCGGTCCCGGGAACAGGTGCGTGCCATTCGCATTCGCCGTCGATGTCATCGCGCAGCGGACTGAAGGAGACGATGCGCCCGCCGCGGGCGCGGAACCTGTCGAGGGCATCACGAGCCGGATGCGCGGTGGTGCCGCCATGGTTGACACCGGTGTTCTTCAGGGCCATACCGCCGAATGAGACCAGGAGGTCGGTGTTCTCGACGATGACATCCCATGACGTCGACCTCTTGAACAGCCCGTCGTGGGTGCCGACGACGTGCGGCATGATGACGCCGGTTGCCCCCAGGCTGTACGAATGACGTGAAAAGGTGTACCCGCCGAGCAGTTTCAGGAACCGGTGTACCTGACTCTGGGCATGATGGAACCGTCCCGCGCTGGCCCAGCCGTACGAGCCGCCGTAAATGGCTTCGTTGCCATGAGTGTCGACGATCCGCCGTAGTTCATCGGCCAGTAGTTCGGTGAGCTCGTGCCAGGACACCTCGACGTACTCGTCGGAGCCGCGTGCTGTGCTGGGACCGGGTCCGTCCCGCAGCCAGCCGCGGCGTACGGATGGCGCGGTTACTCGGGCCTGGTGGCGGATCGAACCGGGAATGTTCTGCAGCAGCGGTGACGGGTCCAGATCGGTCGGGATAGGCGTGACGCCGATCACTTCGCCGTCGCGGATCTCGGGGGTAAATGCACCCCAGTGCGTGTGTGAAAGTGCCAGCTTGGTCACCTCAGTCAGCCTAGGCTTTCTGTCCGTCGAAACCAGGTAGGCGAGTACCAACCGACCAGTGGGTTGGTATACATTCTGCCGAGTACGTAAACCCAAACCGGAAGGTGATCATGGCCGGCGCTGTTAAGTTCAAACGCACCATTTTCGAACCCGAGCACGAACTGTTCCGCGAGTCGTTCAAGACCTTCCTGGAACGGCATGCCGAGCCGTACCGGGAGGAGTGGGACGAGAACAAGATCGTCGACCGCTCTCTCTGGGTCGAGGCGGGCAAACAGGGCTTCCTGGGCACTGACATGCCTGAGGAGTTCGGCGGCGGCGGACTCGTCGATTTCCGCTACAACGCCATCATCGGCGAAGAGATCACCAAGGCTCGCCAGTCGGGTATCGGTTTCACTTTGCACAACGATGTCGCGGGTCCGTACTTCCGGGATCTGGCCAACGACGAGCAGAAGGCCCGCTGGTTCCCCGGTTTCTGTTCCGGTGAGCTGATCACCGCCATCGCCATGACCGAGCCGGGCACCGGAAGCGACCTGCAGGGCATCAAGACCCGCGCGGTCAAGGACGGCGATCATTACATTCTCAACGGCTCGAAGACCTTCATCACCAACGGCATTAACGCCGACCTGGTGATCGTGGTCGCACAGACCGACCCCGAGAAGGGTGCGCTGGGCTTCAGCCTCATTGTCGTGGAACGCGGCATGGAGGGCTTTGAGCGCGGCCGCAAGCTCGACAAGATGGGCCTGGACGCGCAGGACACCGCCGAGCTGTCCTTTACCGATGTCCGGGTGCCCGCCGCCAACCTGCTGGGTGAAGAGGGCCAGGGCTTCATCTACCTCATGCAGAACCTGCCGCAGGAGCGCATGTCGATCGCCGTCGTGGCGGCCGCGGCGATGGAAACCATGCTTGAGGCGACCATCCAGTACACATCCGAGCGCAAGGCGTTTGGCAAGCCCATCAAGAGCTTCCAGAACAGCCGCTTTGTGCTGGCCGAGCTCGCTACCGATGCCACGATGATCCGGATTATGGTCGACGAGTTCATCACGCTGCTCAACAAGAAGGAACTGAGCGTCGAGCAGGCCGCGATGGCCAAGTGGTACAGCACCGAGAAGCAGGTTCACCTGATCGATCGCTGCCTGCAGCTGCACGGTGGGTATGGCTTCATGCGCGAGTACCCGGTTGCCCGGGCATACATGGATTCTCGTATCCAGACGATCTACGGCGGAACCACCGAGATCATGAAGGAGATCATCGGGCGTTCGCTCTAGCGCCTCATGATCATTCGTGACGCGACCGCCGATGACGCGGTCGCCTGCGCGGCGATCTACGCGCCGTATGTAACGGATACGGCCATCTCGTTCGAGGAGGTGCCGCCGTCGGATGCTGTTCTTGCCGAACGCATCCGCACGGCGGCCCACCGGCATGCCTGGCTTGTTGCCGAGGATGGCGGTGAGATCTTCGGGTATGCCTACGCGGTGCCGTGGAAATCACGGACCGCCTATCAGTGGGCGTGTGAGGTCAGTGTGTACGTGGACGGCACCCGGCAACAGCGCGGGACGGGCCGCCAGTTGTACACGGCGCTGCTCGACCGGCTGCGCTCTCGCGGTTATCGCACGGTGCTCGCCGTTGTCGTGGTTCCCAATCAGGCGAGTGAAAAGCTGCACCGGGCAATGGGATTCGAGAAAGTCGCATGCTACCGACGCATCGGCTACAAGTTGGGCAGCTGGCACGACGTGGCGCATTTCCAGCTGTTCCTGCCGTCCCTCGACGGCCGTGCAGGCGACGATTCCGCACCCGGACCGCCGCCTGGTGACGGCTAGATCTTGCGCAGGACGGTGACGACCTTGCCGAGGATGGCGGCGTCATTTCCGGGGATCGGCTCGAACAGTGGGTTGTGCGGCATCAGCCACACCTGACCCGTTGTCCGCTTGAATGTCTTGACGGTCGCCTCGCCGTCGATCATCGCCGCCACGATATCGCCGTTGTCGGCGACATTCTGCTGGCGGACCACTACCCAGTCGCCATCGCATATCGCGGCGTCGATCATCGATTCGCCGACCACCTTGAGCAAGAACAGCGATCCCTCGCCAACCAGCTCGCGGGGGAGCGGGAACACATCCTCTACGGCCTCCTCGGCCAGGATGGGACCACCGGCGGCGATACGGCCTAGGACGGGCACGAATGTTGGCTCGGGCAGGTCGCCGGAACCGGCCACATCGGTGGTCGCGGACGGGCCGCGGGAATCATCGATTCCTCGAACATCAACGGCGCGTGGACGATTTGGATCGCGCCGCAGGAAGCCCTTCTGTTCGAGGGTGCGTAGTTGATGGGCGACCGACGATGTCGAGGTAAGCCCGACGGCATCGCCGATTTCGCGGATGCTCGGGGGGTAACCCCGCTCATTCACCGATGCGCGGATGACCTCCAGGATGGTCCGCTGGCGCTCGGTCAGTGAACCGGTGGCGGGTCCCTTGCTGGGTGTATCGCTCATGGGCCCGAATCTAGACCTGTCGGCGGTATTTATCAAACATGTGTTCGATGCGTGTCGCGAATAGAGCCCGGGGGGCCGCGCGTAGGCGGCATTCGTGCAGCTCAAGACCACTTGTCGGTGGCGGATGCTACAAATCGATCACATGTTCGGACATCGAACACATGATCGAGTACATTCGAACATAAGAGCGAACGGGCCTACCGATCGACAGGACAGGAAGGGCACACAGATGAGCACAAACGTTCTCACCACACCGCGGTCTCGCGCTGCCGAGTACGCGTCACGCGATTACGCCCCGCAGGCACGTGCCTACAGCGCGGAGTACCCGCTGACTCAGCGTCGGGCGCTGCCGGTGCGCACCGTCGCCTATCGGAGGCCCGCCGGCCGGCCGGCCGCGTACCGGGGCACCGGTGTCCGGGTATCGGCGGTGCCGCATCGGGTGCATGGTCGTCGTCCGGTGAGCCTGAAGGCGACCATTGTTGTTTCGGTGGGTGCCGCGGTGGCGACGATGTGGCTGCTGATGCTCGGCCAGGTCAGTGCTGCCGGAGTCGGGGGAGTTGGTGTGCCGGAGCGTGTGGCGGTCGTCCAGGTCGCGCCCGGCGAGACCCTGGCCGACGTGGCCTCGCGTGTCGCGCCGGATGCCCCGCGCTCGGCGGTGGTGTCCAAGATCCGTGAACTCAATGAACTCGACTCGGCGACAGTACAAGCCGGTCAGACGCTGGTTTCTCCGGTCGGCTGATCGGCGAACGGGCGTGACCTTCGAACGTGTGGGAGCACGGGTATCCTCGAGACCGGTCTGGGCGCGCTGCGCTGTGTGTCAGCCCACCCAGCCCAGTGACTTGGAGTCCAGAACCGGCGAAGGAGCAGTAATGCACTGTCCGTTCTGCCGTCATCCAGACTCGCGCGTTGTCGATTCCCGTGAAGCGGATGAAGGTCAGGCGATACGTCGACGGCGATCGTGCCCGGAGTGCGGCCGTCGTTTCACCACTGTCGAGACCGCTGTGCTGGCCGTTGTGAAGCGCAGCGGTGTCACCGAGCCGTTCAGTCGCGACAAGGTCATCAAGGGCGTGCGCCGGGCCTGTCAGGGCCGCGATGTCGATGACGATGCGCTGAATCTGCTTGCCCAGCAGGTCGAAGATGCGGTCCGGGCCGCCGGGTCTCCAGAGATTCCCAGTAACGAGGTGGGCCTGGCCATCCTCGGCCCGCTACGTGACCTGGACGAGGTCGCCTATCTGCGCTTCGCCTCGGTGTATCGCGGATTTAGCTCCGCCGACGACTTCGAACGTGAGATCGCCGCGTTGCGCGCCCATCGGGACGCACCGACCGGATCCTGATCTTCGGCTGGGTCGACGCGCTGTTAGTTCAATACCAACGATTGATCGGCGACGACATGGCCACCGATCGTCACCCAGCCCTCTGGGCTCCACTGCGTGAGAATCTGCGACCCCTTGCCCTGGTTGACGATCAGGTCGCGGCTTAATAGATCGGTCATCCGCGCCGCGACAGATCCGGTCGCCTCATCCTCGTTGACGCCCAGGTCGAAGGCGAACACCCGTGATCGCACCAAATTCGCGTCGCGGTCCTGCCACGACCACACGCAATGCAGCAGTTCGTCCGCATAGTCGGCGGGGTCGGCGGCATCCACATCGCGGGGGGAGTCCAGCTCGTGAAAATCGGTTTCCGGGGCCCATTCGGACCGGGCTCGGATCCACGTGCGGTCGTCATAGTTGACCTGGAGCACACCCGCGGGAACTTGCAAGGTGTTGACCGGTGTTCCGCGCTCGCGCAGCCACCACGCCAATCCCACCGTCGGATGTCCGGCGAAGGGCAGTTCGGCTGCCGGGGTGAAGATCCGCAGATGTGCGGTGTTGGACCCTTCGGCAGGAAGATCGACGAAAACCGTTTCGCTGAAACCCAACCGGGTAGCGATTTCCTGGCGGTCCGCCGCGGCGACGTCAGCGCCATTGACGATCCCCAGGGGATTTCCGAAGTTGCCTGTCTGGTCGGTGAATACGCGCACAACCGCGACATCGACGCTCATTCTTCGACTCTACGTCTCCCGCGCGCTGTGCACTCAGGTACCCACGAATTGTGCAAACCTCTGGTAGCGCTTGAGCTCTCGTGGCTAGGTGGCGCTGCGCTCGTCTGTGCCCATGGCGTCGAGCACTGCCATCCGGGTGCGCGCGGCCCCGCTGATCGTGCCTTCGGTGACGCCAGTGCGCAACAATCGGCGCAATTCATCCTCGTCGTATTGAGCGGGCTCAGTGGAGGCGATGAATTGGCGAACGACGGCGATGAATCGCTCGGGGTCGTCATGGAACGGGAAATGTCCGGAGCGGTCGAAGATTTCCAATGTCGCCCCGGGCATCGCGGCGTGCGCCAGATGGCCATGGCTAACGGGGATCACCAGATCATCGCTACCCCAAATAAGCTGCACAGGAACAGATTCGGTCAAATAACATCGGTCCAGCATGGTCACCACCTGGCCGCGCCAGTCAACCACGGCGCGCAGAGTCCGGGTGAAGGCGGCCGAGGCCCGAGGTTCGGGCAGATCAGCGAGAACCCGCAGAACATCGGGGATGTCGCGGGCCATACCGGCTCGCCCCAGCGTCGCGCGGGCCACCGCTCCGCCGAGCCGGATCATGGGCATCGCCAGCGGTAGCCTCAGCAGCCCCAGCGCGTCTCCGACGAAGGGCAATGACGCGCAACGCAATACGATGTTGACGTCCTTGGTCACCCCGCCTGGCGAGACCAGAATGAGCCGCTCGACCAGATGGGGGAACTGGTAGGTGAATTGCATCGCGACGCCGCCGCCCAGCGAATGCCCGACGACAGTGACCTTGTCGATGTCCAATACCGCCAGCAGGTCCCGCATCCCGTTGGCGTAGGCCGCCACCGAGTAGTCGGCGCGTGGTTTGTCGGACTGTCCGTGGCCCAGCAGGTCCGGGGCGATCACCGTGAAATGCTCAGCGAGCTGCGCGTGCACGCTGTCCCAGGTGGCCGAGTTGTCGCCGATCCCGTGGATCAGCAACAGCGCAGGTCCCGATCCCGCAATCCTGAAGGCGCGGCGGTAACCGTGGATGGTGCGGAACGCCATCCGAGGTTGCGTGGTCGTATTGCTAGCGGGTTGTACCGTGTCGTCACCGTCGGCGTGCTCGGTATCCGGCACCGGACGCAGGAGCCTCGGTGGTGGATTCATGTGGAGTATTTTCACCCGTCGCGGCAAATTTGGCGCGGCGAGCGCATAACCGGACTAGAGAATCGGGCCGTCGGGGGACGGATCCTCACCGAACTTGGCCTGTTCGGCGAGGAATCTCTCGAATTCTCCGGCCAGCTCGTCGCCGCTCGGCAACTCCTCGTCTCGTGCCAGCAACGAGCGGTTCTCCTGTGCGGAAACAAAGGCGTCGTACTGGCGTTCCAGCGCGTGGACCACCTGAGCCACTTCCTCGCTGCCTTCTACCTGCTCGTTGATCTGATTGCGCACCTTGCCGGCGGCCTCGGTGAGCTGCTGCAGCGGAAGATCCAGCTCGCCGGTCCTGGCCACTTCTTCCAGCAGGCGTTGTGATGCCTCCGGGTAGTCGGTCTGCGCCAGGTAATGCGGGACGTGGACGGCGAAGCCGATGACATCGTGACCATGCTGGGCCAGCCGGAATTCCAACAAGTTCGATGCACTGCCCGGCACCTGAACCTCATCGATCCAGCCGGGATGCTCATCAAGTGTCTTGCGGTCGTTGCCATGAGCGGTAAGCGTGATGGGGCGAGTGTGCGGAACCGCCATCGGAATGGCGCCCAGGCCGATGGTCTTGCGCACACCGAGTTGCTCGGCCAACAGCCGGATCGCGGTGACGAACCGCTCCCACTTCAGATCTGGTTCTAGGCCGGCCAGCAACAGGAACGGCGTGCCCTTGGTGTCCTTGAGTGCGTACAGGTTGAGCTCAGGGGTGGCGTACTCGGTGAAGTGATCGCTCTTGAACGTCATCACCGGCCGACGCGATCGGTAGTCCAGCAGATCGTCGATGGCGAACGACGCCACCAGCTCGCTCTGCAGTGTGTCGCGCAGATGTGCCGCGGCCAGCTTCACGGCGTGCCCGGAGTCGGAGAACCCCTGCAACGCGTGCACCAGAACAGGGCCGCGCCCATCGGCAGATGCCAGCTGGGGCCCCGGGAATTCCAACTCGTACATGCCGCTCTGATCCGGTCTGTACGGCTGCTGCTGTCCGTCACTACTGCTTGCCATGTTCGCCTCCCTTCGCGCCCTCGTCCCACCAGTGTCCCTTACCGGCAGGCAAACGGCGAATGTACCTACTGCCTCAACGGCCCAGGCGGGATGCGAATTCCTGTTTCCTCAGGAGGGTGGGCGGTATTCGCCCAACGCGAAATCCCTCAGGCTTTGAACTGGTTGAGTGCGCGAATCTTGTTCATCACATCGAGCGCGGCGACTTTGTACGCCTCGGAGAATGTGGGGTAGTTGAAAACCGCGTCGACCAGGTACTCGACGGTGCCGCCGCAGCCCATGACGGCCTGTCCGATGTGGACCAGGTCGGTGGCATCGGAGCCGAAGATGTGCACCCCGAGCAGCTTGAGATCCTCGGTGGACACCAGCAGCTTGAGCATGCCGTAGGAATCCCCGGCGATCTGGCCGCGCGCCAGCTCGCGGTAACGCGAGACGCCCACCTCGTAAGGAATCGCGTTCTTGGTGAGTTCAACCTCGGTGGCGCCCACATAGGACACCTCGGGGATCGAGTAGATGCCGATGGGCTGCAGATCGGTCATGCCCTTGGAAGGTTCGCCGAACGCGTGGTACGCCGCCAGGCGGCCCTGGTCCATCGAGGTGGCTGCCAGCGCCGGGAAACCGATCACATCGCCCACCGCATAGATGTGATCGACCTTGGTCTGAAAATTCGCGTCGACCCAGATCCGGCCGCGGTTGTCGGCCTCGAGCCCCGCCTGGGCGAGGTCGAGCTGATCGGTCTGACCCTGCCGCCCCGCGGAGTACATCACGGTATCGGCGGGGATCTGCTTGCCGCTGGCCAATGTGGTCATGGTGCCGGTGTCATTGACGTCGACGGTGGTGACCTCCTCGCCGAAGCGGAACGTCACTGCCAAGTCCCGCAGGTGAAAGCGAAGGGCCTCAACGACTTCGGGATCGCAGAAGTCGAGCATCGTGTCGCGTTTCTCCACCACGGTCACCTTGGTGCCCAGGGCGGCGAACATCGAGGCGTACTCGATTCCGATGACGCCCGCACCGACCACGACCATCGATCCCGGGATGAAGCGCAGGTCCAAGATGCCGTCCGAGTCGAGGACTCGTCGCTCGTCGAAGGCCACACCCGACGGTCGGGCGGGTTTCGTGCCGGTGGCGATGACGACGTAGTGAGCGTGCAGGGTGGTGCGCTCGCCGCGGGAAGGTTCCTCCACGATGACGGTGTGCTCATCGGCGAACCGCCCGATGCCGGTGATCAAATCGATGCGGTTGCGCAGCAGCTGGGCGCGGACCACCTCGATCTCCTTGCGGATGACGTGCTCAGTGCGGGCCAGCAGGTCCTCGGGGGTGATATTGGCCTTCACCCGATAGCTCGCGCCGTACAGCTCGCGCTGATTCATGCCGGTCAGGTAGAGCACGGCCTCGCGCAACGTCTTGGACGGGATGGTTCCGGTGTTGGTGCAGACACCGCCGAGCATGTTGTCACGCTCGATCACCGCGACCGATTTACCCAGCTTGGCCGCGGCGATGGCGGCCTTCTGGCCCCCGGGGCCGGAGCCGATGACGACGAGGTCGTAGGTGGGGGTGTCGGCCACGGAGGAGCCGCGGGGGCGAAGACCGTTGGTCATGGTTGTACTCATACGCCGATTCCCCGAATCGCGCATGCCGTGCGCGTCACGGTCACATGAACAGTTGTCCCTGCCGAATCTCGCGCGCGCCTCCTCGGGCCCCGGGTGTGCCGATGGCAGCATGTGACTGTGGCGGCATCGCGGCTGGTAGCGACGATGGTTGTGGCTGGATGCTGCGCCGTGACGGCGCCCGCCTGCACACGGGCGATCGACGGATCGGCCGTCGAGGCATCGGGTGGTGCGCAGTCCCCGCTGACTACCACCACAACGGCCCTTCAGGCGCCGACGGGCCCCGTGGGCCCGCTGCTGCTGGCCCCGGCGGATTTCCCGCACCAGTATCCCGCCACCACGCTCGACCCCACTGCGGCCGGACACGCTCTCCGCGATATTCGGGGTGTTCCCGACGCGGCGACGGTCGCCCCGAGTACCTGCGCACCCGAACCCCTCCCGGCCGGGCCGCAGGATGCGGCGGTGGCGGTGGGCACCAACGACTCCGACAATTCGACCATCACGGTGGCGGTGTTTCGTGTGCCGCGGCCACTGGCCACCTACAAGACTCAGCTGGAGCGCTGCACCTCGTTTGCCTTCACCGGTCCGGATCAGATCCCGAGCACGGTAACGGCTTCTCAGGCAGTGGCTCCACCCATCAACGCCGATGATTCGGTTGCGGTCAATCAAACGGTGGCACCCGCCGCGACGGGTAGCGGCACACAAACGACCTTGTCGCTTATCGCGCAGATCGCCGATATTCGAATCCAGGCCACCTACATGACTTTTCAGGGCACCGAGCCCGACGCGGTGCTCCTGGATCAGGCCTTCACCGCCGCTGTACTCAAGGTGCACGACAACTTCCGCTGATCAGCGACTGGCGATGCGCCCGTATCCGCCCTGGATCGGCGCTGGCCCCTGGGTCACCCCGGTCGCGAGGGAACGGCCGCGGTGCTCGATCTTGGCGACGAAGGGCGACGTCATCGCCCGCACGAGCGCGCCGTAGCCGACACCGAAGTCAATCTCGTCGCCGACCGTGACGGAGTGATCGCCGAGGTCGACCACCAGGTGGTCGCTGCTCATCCCGAGGATCGTGATGCCCTCAGGCGGCCGCAGGCCGTCCGGGTCCACGTCCTGACGGCCGAGGGCCAGGATTGCTTGGTGCACAGTCGAGTTACCCGTGCGGACCGGCGCCGCGCCGAAGGCTGCCTGAGCACGATCTCCCCAGGGTTGAGCCGGTTTCATCGCGACCTCGATGACCTCGGCGCTCAAGACGAAGGTGTCCGTGTGTAGGCCGGGGATCGGTGTCCGATACAGCGGGTCGACGCCGAGAAGGATGGCTTCGCCGAGCCGGAGTTCGTCGATCCGGCCGACGTCGTGGGTGTGCAGCGCCCAGCTCAGGTTCGCCGAGTTGCCACCTGAGACGACCTCGAGCGAGATCCCGTGCAGTGACTCGATGTCGTCCGCGAGCCCGGTGAGGATGCCCATGTTCCGGTCATCGGGCACGACACCGTTCTGGCACGCGAGGTTGGCGCCGAGCCCGGCGAGCCGCAGTGAGCTGTGCCCGAGAACGGCCCGCACGGCCTCGGCGGTGTCGTCCACCGCGATGCCCTCGCGCAGGTCACCCAGCTCGACCATGAGCACGACGGCGTGCAGTCGTTTCTGTTGGGACGCGGCCTGATCGAGCGCTGCCAGCACGACGGCCTCGGTGTTCAGACTGATATCGGCGACGTCAACGATCCGTGCTACCTGGCTGAGCATGGGTGAGCGGATCAGCGTGCGCAGCGGTAATCGGTCGAGATCGGCGAGCCGAGCGAGGTTCGGTATCCGGGAATCGCCGAGGCCGTAAGCGCCGCCGCGCAGCATCGCCGCGCCGATGCCCGGCGACCCCAACACGGCTTTGGTGATGCCGGTGACCCGGATGCCCGCCCGGGCAAGCCGGTCGACCAGGATCCGCGTGTTCTGCTCGACCTTGTCGAGATCGGTCTCGAGCCGAAGCGTCACACCGGGGTTGTCGTGTCGGCTCTCCCTGCGAGCTTCGCCGCGAGCACGGGGAAGGCCGCCAGCACCATGTCGACCAGATCCGACGAGGGGCGTGTCAGCGGGTCGGTAACCGGGAGGCCGAGCTCCGAATGGTGTTCGGAGATAGCGTCATTCAGCTCGTCATCGGTCATTTCCTCGTGGTTGATCGTGACCCCGATGACGCGGGTGTCGGCGAACGCCTCGATCAGTGCGACCTCGCTGGCCGCGGTGGGCATCTGCACCATCGGGAAGTCGCCGAGCACCTTGCGCTTTGGCGCGTGCTGCACGATCACGCCGGCCGGGCGGCTGCCGCGCAGGATATGAGCCGACGTGATGTAGGCGGGGTGGCTGAGTGCGCCCTGACCCTCGACCACGATCACGTCGGGGTCCTCACCTTCGAACGCGGCGACGACTTGGTGCTCGACCTCGCCCGAACAGAACTGGGGGACCAGCGCGTCCAGCGCGACGCCGTACTTCCCGCCCTGGATCAAGGTGGTCTGGCCGGTGCCGACCATGACCGCCTTGATGCCGCGCGCATTGAGCGCCTGGACCAGCAACGTGGCGGTGGTGCGTTTACCGATGGCTCCGTCCGTACCCAGGATCGCGATCCTGGGGCAGGTGACGTCGAAGATCCGGCCGGAGAACAGGTGCAGGTCGCGCTTGGCCTTCGGTTGGCGCACATCGGTGATGGTGACGCCCGCGATGACGGCTGCCGCCACGAACTCGGCGTCGTCGTTGAGGAACTCGTGCAGGCCGTTGATGATGTGCATCCCGCGGGCGATGCCGTCGAGCAGTACGAGCCGCTGCTCATTCGACAGTAGGCCGTCGGCAGGCGCCAGCCCGCAAATCAGGTAGTCGGGTACGCGGCCGGCGTGAGCGATGGACTGTGCCAGCGACGCCAGCACCGGGATGCCGTTCGCGGTGCCGTCGAGGAATTTCCCGGCATCTACTCCGGCCCGGAGGCTGTCGATGACGCTGAGGATCTCGTACTTCTCCGAGTGCCGGACCAGGCCGTTGGCGGTCTTGCCGTCCTGCTCGCCGAATTGGCCCTCGCAGTAGACGATCGCGGTGGAACCAACAGGCATCGGGAAGGGAGCTGCCGGACGGGTTCCTTCGCTCCGTTCGGACGCATCGAGAAAGGGAGTACCGCTTGAGAGTGAAGACATGGGATCCTCTGAGAAGTCTCAGAGAAGGCGACGGGATCGAGGCGGGGCGGTGAGCCCAACGTCCAGCGAGTGGTCTGCCCTGAGGGTCGGCAAGATTACCGACATGTTAATGATACCCGATCGGCGATGACTGTCCTGCTTCCGGCGTCTCAGAGCCCGGCCATCACCTGGCTTTTCAGGGACGCGCGGTGGCGATGGGCGTGTTGTCCACAATTGCGGTGGTATCCACAGATCCCCGCACGCGCTGTCACAACGTGAGGTCGCCGTCGGCGCGATGACGGTCCTCGTTGTCACGGTGCGGGCATGACATCACTGATTCCCGGGACCCCCGGTCGCCCCGACTTTCGATTGAACCGGCCCTCCGCCCTGATCGCGGCACTGCCGGCAATGCTGGGGTTCATTCCCGAAGACTCCCTCGTCGCCGTCACGCTCGCCAAGGGGCTGGTCGAGGCGGTACTGCGCAGGGATCTGGACGACCTGGACGACCCCGATAACGCGGCGCTCGAGACATTGGCCGAGGTGTTGAGTTCCGGGCCGGCCGACGCGGTGATCGCGGTGGTCATCAGTGCGGACCTGGATGAACGGGAGTCTGGCGACATCATCCGTCGGCTGGCCAGACATCTTGAACATCAAGGTATTTCGTTGATCGCCGGCCACACGGTGGACCGGGTATCTCCTGAGGGATGGTGGCGCTGCTACGACGGATGTGGTGCCGGCGGGCCCGTCGACGACCCGGACTGCTCACCGCTGACCGCGGCCGCGGTACTGGCGGGCAGGACCGTGCATCGCCGCCGAGAGGACCTCGTGGCGCTGATCGCTCCCACCGACACTCACCGCACCAGCGCGCTGGCCACTTCCTTGCGGCGGGGGGTGCGGGGGCAGGCTGACGACGCCGTGGCGGACCGGCGCGCCGTGAATCGAGTGATGCGGGCGGCGTGCCGGACGGCAGAACTCCGTCCACTGTCCGACCGTGAGCTGCTGGGCATCGCTCGCTCGTTGACGGTCGTACGCGTTCGAGACACGGTGTGTGCCTTGGCTGTCGGCGTGCTGGCCGATGATGTGGAGCGGCTGTGGTTGGCGCTGAGCCGACTGCTGCCCGCCCCATGGCGTGCCGAAGCCTTGGTCTTGTTTGGCTTCAGCGCTTACGTGCGCGGCGACGGCCCGCTAGCGGGTGTCGCTTTGGAGACGGCGCTCACGGTCGACCCGGGCCATCGTCTGGGGCAGCTGCTGATATCTGCGCTGCGTGCGGGTATGCGCCCCGATGAGATTCGCACCCTGGCCGACACCGGCTTCCGGCTCGCCCATGAATTACAGATCAGCTTGCCGCCCAGGAACATCCAGTGATCCGGACGGGGGTGCTAGACCTTCTCGACCATCACGGCATGGGCCATCTCATGCGGCAACTCGACACTTTCGTGACCGGGAATGACGATGATGACGCCCTCGGGGGAGGACTCCACGGTGACGCGCGCATTGGGCACGATGCCGGCGTCCTTGAGACGCGTGAGCAGATCGGTATCGGCCTGGACGTGCTCGGCCAGGCGGCGCACCACCACGGCAACCTGCGAGCCGCCGGCAATCTCGGTGAGCCGCACCGCGCTGGCATTCTCGGACCGGTCGGGGGCAACACCCAGTTCGGACAGGCCGGGAATGGGGTTGCCGAACGGTGAGGTGGTCGGATTGTTGAGCACCGTGAGCAGTCGGCGCTCGACGTCCTCGCTCATGACGTGCTCCCAGCGGCACGCCTCGGCGTGTACGTCCTCCCAGGGCAACCCGATGATGTCGACCAGCAGGCACTCGGCCAGCCGGTGCTTGCGCATCACCGAAACCGCGAGTGCGCGGCCCTTATCGGTGAGTTCGAGGTGGCGGTCACCGGCGACGTTCAACAGACCGTCGCGCTCCATCCGCGCCACGGTCTGACTGACAGTCGGGCCGCTCTGCTCAAGCCGTTCGGCGATGCGCGCCCGCAGCGGCACGACGCCCTCTTCTTCAAGGTCGTAGATCGTCCGCAGATACATTTCTGTCGTATCGACAAGATCGTTCACTACTCGCCCCTTACGGTCGTGCTCAGTCTACCGATCTACAACGCAAATCGGGGCGCTGCGCTTCCAGAACGCAGCGCCCCGAGGGCAGGGTAGTAGGTCAACTAGCTCGCGTACGAACGCAGGCGCTCCGCGCGATCGCCGTGGCGCAGTTTCGTCATGACCTCACGCTCGATCTGACGCACCCGCTCGCGAGACAGCCCGAACAGCTTGCCGATCTGATCCAGCGTGCGGGCCTGGCCGTCATCGAGTCCATACCGGAGCCGGATGACCTGCTGCTCGCGTTCGTCGAGAGTGCCCAGCACGCTGCGCACATCCGAGTGCAGCAGCTCTGCGATCACGGCGTTCTCGGCGGACATCGCCTCGGTGTCCTCGATGAAGTCACCCAGCGGTGCTTCCTCGTCGGTGCCGACCGGCATGTCCAGGCTCACCGGATCCCTGCTGTGGTCCAGCAGATCCCCGATCTTCTCCACGGGAATGCCGGACTCCTCCGACAATTCCTCGTCGCTGGCCTCACGGCCGAGTCGCTGGTGTAGTTCGCGCTTGATGCGAGCCAGCTTGTTCACCTGCTCCACGAGGTGCACGGGGAGGCGGATGGTTCGGCTCTGATCAGCCATGCCACGGGTGATGGCCTGACGAATCCACCAGGTGGCGTATGTCGAGAACTTGAATCCCTTGGCGTAATCGAACTTCTCCATGGCGCGGATCAAGCCCAGGTTGCCCTCCTGGATGAGGTCGAGTAGCGGCATACCGCGACCGGTGTAGCGCTTGGCGAGCGAAACGACCAGGCGCAGGTTGGCCTCCAGCAGGTGGCTGCGTGCCGCGCTGCCCTCACGCACGATGACAGCCAGATCCTTCTTGCGGGCTTCGCCCAAGCGTTTCTTGGTGTCCAGAAGGTGCTGGGCGTACAACCCCGCCTCGATCCGTTTGGCGAGCTCGACTTCGTCCTCCGCTGTCAGCAGCGCAGTCTTGCCGATGCCGTTCAAGTACACCCGTACAAGGTCCGCGGCTGGACTCTGGGCGTCCAGATCCTCGGACTCGATGGTACGAGCCGGACGGGTGGTGGCGTTTGCCATCGCTGCCTCCTAGTTGATCCGTAGGTCTCATGTGTTGCAACGCTTGGTTGGCCCAGAAAGTTCCTGAGGTTCCCAGACGGCGCCGTCACTGACCTGCGGATTCGCCGTCGGCAGCTGAGAATGTCCTGAGAATTGACATAGCTGTCCCTAAGACGGGTCAGCTGACCCTTCCGGCGGGGTGCGCGGTTGCGGCGGAGGAGCGGGATCAATCGCTCTGCGCTCAGCGGTGGGAAACAGCGAGTGGCGATGTTCCTGAGGCCCGTATCGGCGTGGCTCCTCGGCCTTGCGGGCAGGACGGTCGTTCGCGATGAGCACCGCCATCCATGGCAGCGGGATCGAGGCGGCCAGGATGGCCAGCGAGATCCACCCGTTGTGCCACACGCTGTAGGCCCAGGCGGCGCCCAGCAGGGCCGGTATCCGGAACGCCATCAGTGACAAATAGCGGCGTACCCGGGCGCGGTGCTGTTCTTCGACCGAGACCGCGGCCGCTGTGATGAGTACCGGATGGCCGTCGTCATCGAACGACAGCTCTTTTCTCATATCTCCACAATGTCACAATGTAGGGATGGACACGCAGACGATCGAGCGTCCGGACACCACCGTCGACGAGAGCACCGACAGTGATACTCCGAAGGTCTTCCACTACGTCAAGAAAGACAAGATCGTGGAGAGCGCCGTCATGGGAAACCATGTGGTCGCCCTGTGCGGTGAGGTTTTCCCGGTTACGCGGTCGGCCAAGCCTGGCTCTCCGGTGTGCCCGGACTGCAAGCGCATCTACGAAATGATGAAGAAGGGCGACTAGCGGCCTTCGGCGGTGCTGTCCGGAGTCGCCTCGTCAGAGCCGCTCTCGGCACCATTCTGGCCATTTTGTGGGCTCAGCCATTCCCGCAGCTGACGGGCGTGTGTGGCCCCGGCCGGCCAGTGTTCCTCGATAGCGGCGTTGAGTTCGGCGCCCAGCACGATCGCGAATCCGAGCATGAACGCGAACAGCAGGAACGCGATGGGGGTGGCCAAGGCGCCGTAGGTGTATCCGGTCTGCGTGATCCAGTTCAGGTAGAACCGCAGCCCCAGGCTGGCGATCACAAAGAACGTCACCGCCAACAGCGCACCGATCAACAAACGGTGCGATGGAAGCGGTTTGGGTAGGGATACCCGGTATAGCAGCGTCACCAGGGCGACCAGCGCGATACCCAGCAGTGGGAAGTAGCCATACCGCAACAGCGCGTTCCACGAGTCGGGTACGACCTCGGCGATCCGTTTCGGTCCGAGGGCGATCACCGGCAATGTCACCACCGCCATCGCCAGCGCCGCGACGTATAGGCCCAGCGCAAAGAACCGCTGACGAACGGGGTGTCGCAGCGGTGTCTGATCGTGTGCCTCGACGACGGAGTCCACAAAGCTCGATATCGCCGAGGAGCCTGCCCATAGCGAGATGACGAATCCGATGGACACCACCTCACCACGCCCGTCACGCATGATGTCGATGATTGTGGGCTCGATGATCTCGGCGACCACGCTCTTGCTGAAAACGCTGTTGGCCACCCGCAGGAGTCGCTCTTGGATCTCGGGCAGCGTGTCCGGTCCGAACAGCGGCCCAACGAACGTCAAGCTCCCCAGGATGCCCAACAGCAGCGGTGGTAGCGATAACACCTGCCAAAAAGCGGCTTGGGCTGACTGCGCGAAAATCGAGTCGTCCCAACTCTTTACGGCGGTGCGACGCATCACGTGCAAGACGTCTCGACCTATCGAGACATGGCGCGGCTTCTCACTCATGGCCACACCAGCATTCCTGATGGGATGGTCAGCGGTCGTTACCGGGGGTGAAACTGCGGCGACTAACCCTCGACGGGAGCGCTGATGTACAGCACTGCCGACATGGCGCTCAGCTTCTCTGAGTGCTCATTGGCGTGATGCTGGCAAAAAAGCAGCTCGGCCCCGGACGGGAGTGTGGCGCGGACCCGGGCAGCCGCTCCGCAACGATCGCAGCGGTCAGCCTTCGTCAGCTCTGGACTGGTCAGAGTTGCGTACATGGCTCCTCCGTATCTCTCCTGAGCTTTGCGGTCCGGTGAACCGCTCGGCGCCTATGTATGTACTTTGTCAGACGTTTGGGGGGTTTCGGTTGTTCCCCATGTGTGTCCGGTGTGTCGCGCCTCACGTCCGGGCTGTTACAGGGTGAGGCAGGCTGGTGTGATGCAGTCGATGGCACCGAACGAAGCCGAACTTGTTCACATCTGTTCGGTCGAGGAGTGGGCGTTAGCACGTGAACAGGGCGAGCATCGGCCCACGTCACTGGCCGAAACGGGATTCATTCATCTTTCCGCGCCGCACCAGGTTCACCTTCCGGCCAACCGCTTGTATCGCGGAAGGTGTGATCTGGTCGTATTGTCTGTTGCCCCGAATCTGCTTGACTCTCCGGTACGTTGGGAACCAGGCGTGCCCAGCGACCCTGAATCGATGCTGTTCCCTCACTTGTACGGACCGCTGCCGATCGCCGCAGTTACTTCTGTGGCGAGTTTCCGGCCGGGACCGGATGGCTTTTTTAACCCGCTGGCACCTAGCACTTCCTAAGCTATCAACGTGGTAGCTAGACTGGCTTAACTCGTCGGTCTTGAGATAAGGGGGTAACCGCGGTGGCCTCTTCAAATCACCCGCTTACGACCGTGCTGGCCGACGAGCCCGCGGTCGGTGCCTCATGGCGTCCCGAGCTTGCTGCCATGTTCAATCAGGGTGCCGTCACCGACGACGCCCTCAGCGTTGCCTTCACTGAGATCGTCGCCGAGAACTTCCGCCCTGGAGAACTGCCCGTCGAACTGATGCGCCTTCGTGAGGCGGGCACCGTAGTCGTGCCGCATGGTGTTTCTCTGGGTCTCGCCGGGGCCGATCTGCCCGACGCCAAGCGCGTCAAGCACCTGGCCGCTCTGGCCGCGGAGCTCAACGCGCCGATGGTCAGCGAGCACGTGGCGTTTGTGCGGGCCGGCTTTGAGAACGGGCGGCACAGTGGCGTGCTCGAGGCGGGTCACCTGGTGGCTCCGCCGCGCACCACGTTGGCTTTGGATGTCCTGGTGGACAACGTGTCCCGGGTTCAGGATGACCTCGGGGTGCCCTTGGCGCTGGAGAACGTGGCCACCACCCTGCAGTGGCCCGAAAATGAACTCAGCGAGCCCGACTATCTGCGTGAGCTCTCTCGGCGCACCGGCTGCTGGCTGGTGCTCGATGTCGCCAACCTGTACGCGACGGCGGTGGCTTCGCGCACCGACCCCCTCGCGCTACTACGCCGTTTCCCCGTCGAGCGCGTCGCGTACGTGCACATCGCGGGTGGCCGGTTCGAGGGCGACCTGTACTGGGACACCCACTCCGACACCATCATCGATCCGGTGGCTGATCTGCTGACCGAGCTCGTGGTGCTCACCTCCGGGCGCGCTCTGGGCGTGCTGATCGAGCGTGACGGATCGATCGACGAGGCCAGTGTGAGCGCCGACCTTTCCGTGGTCCGACAGGCGATCAAGGCGGGTGTTGTGCATGCTTGACAACCGCGAGGTTCTGCGGCGCCGCCAGTTGTCGGTGCTCTCGGACCTGCTTGCCGGTAATGCCCCGTCGGGATTCGACGAGTACACGGCACTGGCCGCGGGTGCGCAACTGCGGGTCAAGCGGCGTTTCGATATGGCCAAGGCGGTGCCGTGGCTCGGGGAAACGCCCAACTGGGAGTATGAGTTTGAGCAGTACGCGCTGTTGCACTCCATGCGGTGCTGCGTGCAGTGCGACGCCAAGGAATTCCGCCAGTACGCCTATGAGCTGCCTCGTTTGCGCGACTGGATGATGGATCGCGAGGTGGCCGAGGGGCTTCGCCGCATCGCTCTGGTCCGCCGCGGCGGTCGTCGTGAGCTTCAGATCGCATTCGGGAAGAAGCTCCGCTACTTCGCATTACGGCCGGAGCGGGCTGAGGCGTGATGACCGCAGTCATCGTCATAGCGACGGTGACTGTCCTGCTTGTTGTTGGGTTGGGCTTTTTTGTGGCAACCAATTCGGGCAGCAGACCGCGTAATCAGGATGGTGCGCCGGATCATCAACAGGATGGCTATTCGGGCGCCAGCTGTGGGCTTGGCGGCCCAGACTAGCCAGTTATGCTGGGCGCGTGCAGATTTCGGACCGTAGGTGACGACGGCACCTGTTGTGGATCCGGATAGGTTCCTAGGAGACGGTCAGCGGTCCCCGAACTGGTCACAGTGAACCAGTAGTTCTCATTCTTGAAATGGTGGAACCGGTGGTTTCGCCAGACCGCCCGATAGATCGCATGACGCGGTTTGTAATCGGTGTGGACGAGGTAGTGCGTCCACTCGTAGAACACCAGGAACAATGCCACCGTGACCGCGAAGGTGAGCCCAAGTCCGGTGCGCGGGAATGCGAACAACGCGGCCAGGGTCAATCCGATGATTACCACGACCAGACTTGGCCACGGGATGAACACCAGCGGGATATCCCGCGGATCCTGATGATGCAGGCGGTGATCCCGGGCTAGCCGCGAGTCGATTTTCACCGGCCCCACCGAGCGCGGTCGCCAATGCAGGATCCCGACATGGATCAGCCATTCGGCGACAGGGGAGATGGCCACGAGCGCTATGGGCGTGATGGCATCGGCGATGGTCCAGCCGCCCACCGAGATTCGGGCACCCAGGAGCACCGCGGACCATGCGAGAAGCATCCACGGGGTGGGGTGTTTGACGAATTCGACAAGTGCATCGCGCAGGGTCATCGACTTACGTGTGGCACGGGTCATTGCTGATTCTCCGATTCGTCCGTGATTTCCCGCAGGAGTTTGTCAAAGGCCTTGGTGCCCAAGGCGAGCATGGCCGCAGCCGCCTCTTGTGCGGCGTCCGGATCTTGCGCGGCGATGGCGTAGGCGAGGGCGCGGTAGTGGCCGATGTCTCCGACTTCAGCGGACATGACGTTGACGAGCACATCCAGGGCCCGGACATATGAGTCGCGCATGGTGTTGAACACCAGTCGGAAGGCAATCGAGTCGGCAGTGTCGATAACCAACTCCCAGAAGCCGAGCGCACGCCACATCCTCTGCAGCGGATCACCTTCGGACTCGAGATCCCCGGCCATGATGTGGAGCCGATCGGCGACACCAGGGCTTGTGTGGGCACGCTGTGCGGCGAGCCTGGCCACCTGTGGGCCGATGATGGCCCTGGCCTCGATGACGCTGGCCAATGTGCGGCGGTCCACGTCTCCGCCATAGGCGAGCAGTAGTGGCAGCACGTCGAAACCGGCCTCGCTGCGGTAATCCCGGATCACCGTCGACCCACCCTGGCGGATGTGAATCAGACCCGAGCGCTCCAGGCGGCCCAACGCTTCGCGGACCGCCGTGCGGGACACCCCGAGGGCTTCGGCGAGGGCTCGCTCACTGGGCAGGGTGTCGCCGGGCGTGCGGTCACCGGTCAGGACCTGCGCCGCGAGCTGACTGAATATCTCGTCGGGTATCGACTGACGGGCGATCGGCTGCAGTGCCATGCCGTCACGGTAGCACTGGGATTGGTAGGAGGTCTAGTGGTCTGACCAATCTATTCTATGATGGCGTCGGCCTCGATCTCCACCAGCAGCGCGGGGTCGATGAGTGCGGACACCTCGACCATGGTGGCGGCCGGGCGGATGTCGCCAAAAAACTCGCCGTGGGCAAAACCGACCTCGCGCCACCGCCCGATATCCGTGACGAAGATGCGGGTTCGTATGACATCACGCAACGAGGCCCCTGCCTGGCTAAGTGCTGACTCGACCCGGCGCAGCGCCTCGCGGGTCTGTTCGGCGATGTCGTCGTCGCCGACAGGTGATCGGCCCTGGCGTGCTGCCGTGGTTCCGGCGACGGCGACGTGACCGCCGACCCGCACCGCGCGCGAGTAGCCGACCGCTGCTTCCCATTCGCCGTCCGACGAGATATTCAGGCGTTCCATGGCGGCAGCGTAGGCGGCGGGGAATACCTGCGGCGATCGATTAATTGGACTGCGATGTGACAGGACGCATTCGTATCGGAATCCAGCTGCGGCCCGCCAAGGCGCAGAACTACAAGCAGTGGCGAGATGCCGTGCTCCGCGCCGAGGACAAGGGAGTGGACGTCATCTTCGGCTACGACCACTTCCATTGGCCGGCCGGCACCCTGAGCAGTGAGGGAGTGGTGCTCGACGAGGTGCAGCCCGATGTCAACAATTTCGAGGCCTGGACCGCCCTGGGATCGTGGGCTGAAGTCACTTCGCGGGCCGAGATCGGACTGCTTGTCACGGGCGTGGGTTATCGGAACCCCGATCTGCTGGCCGATATGGCCCGAACCGTCGACCACATCAGCGATGGCAGGCTGATCCTGGGCGTGGGTGCCGGGTGGTATGAAAGGGACTACACCACATACGGATACGAGTTCGGTACGACGGGTTCGCGATTCGATCTATTCGAAGACAGCCTGGTTCGGATCGAGAACCGGTTGGCTCAGTTGCTGCCGGCGCCCGTGCGCCCGATACCGATCCTGATCGGTGGTGGGGGAGAGAAGCGCACCATTCCGTTGGTGGCCCGGCACGCCCACATCTGGCATGCGTTCGCCGATGTCGACACCTACCGCCGCAAAAATGACATCCTCATCGCCGAGACCGAACGAATCGGCCGCGACCACAACGAAATCGAGCGCTCAACCAGTTGGGGGCTTGATCCCGAGCGGGGATTGACGGCGGCCGAAGCGGACGCCTACACCGAGGTGGGCGCGAGGTTGTTCACCGTGGGGATTGATGCCGACAACGATTACGACCTGTCGGTGCTGGACGCGCCGCTGGCCTGGCGGGACTCGCGCTCCTAACGCGCGTGGATCATCGCGGCTGAATCAGGTAGTACTCGCCGATCTTCACCGCGGTGGATACATCGGCCGTCACCACGGTGGGTGCGGCCGGTGGTGGGATCCGATTCTCCGGGCGCCATGTGATGTCCGAGGGCACCAGGATGAATAGTCCGTCGTGATCGCCCACGGGACCGAACCCCGGCGCGGGCTCACCGAACGGCAGCAGGCCCAGCGTGTCGCGCAGGAGCCTTTGGGTCTCCAGCACGTCGGATACCCCGAAGCCGACCTCGCTGAGAGAACGGATGTCGCCGATGCCGAAGCGGTGATCGATGCGGTTGTCGAGGATGTTGCGTTCGATGAGCTCCAGGACGGCGTTGTCGGGACCGGTGAAGTAGATGCTGCGGGCCTGCCAATGGGGAGCGCAGTCGAACTCATCGTGCCATTGACCATCGGTTTGCAGCGTGACGCGCTGCGACAGCCACTCCTTGGCCGCTGCGAGACTTTCGGTGGGAATGGTGAAGGCGATGTGATGCGCACCGTGATACGCGGGGCCCGGGACCAACGTGAGCGTGCTGTCCCCGATATGAACCGTCGCCCGGTCGTGATCCAGTTGCACTGGTAGATCAAGAGTTTCGGAATAGAACCGAGCAGCGCCGGACACGTCGGTAGCAGTGATCCGCACGTCGTGAATCTTCATAGCCCGGATGCTAGAAGCTCACGTGCGCTTGAGGTCAAACGAGCGGCTGGAGCTCACCCAAGACGGTGGGCAAGAACTCCGCCACGGTGGGATGGATGTGCACGGTGCGCTGAAGTTGTCGCGCGGGCACGCCGTACTGCATCGTGTCGAGCAGGCAGTGCACGACTTCGTCGCCGCCCACCCCGAGAATGGTCGCTCCCAGAATGAGATCGGTGTCGGCATCGACCAGAACCTGCATGTAGCCATCGGTTTCGCCCTTTTCGATGGCGCGGCCAACCTGGCTCATCGGTTTGCGGCCGACCAGTACGGAGTGTCCCGAAGCGCGCGCCTGCGTCTCGGTCATACCGACCCGGCCCAGCGGCGGATCGGTGTACAGGGCGTAGCAGGGCAGCCTGTCGGTAACCCGTCGTGGATCGTCATCGAGCAAGTTCGCGGCGACGATCTCGAAGTCGTTGTACGAGGTGTGGGTGAAGGCTCCGCGACCATTGCAGTCGCCCAGGGCCCAGATGCCCGGCACGTTGGTGCGTAGCTGATCGTCGACCGTGATGTACCCGCGGTCGTCGGTGATCACGCCGGCGTGCTCCAGACCTAAATCGTCGGTGTTCGGACGGCGCCCTACGGCGACGAGTACGTGCGAGCCGGTGACCTCGGGCGCACCGTGTGTGCAGTCGACGCCAACGCCGACCCCGTCCTGTCCGCGGGACAGGCTGATACAGGAGGCGTTGAGGCGGAAGGAGATTCCCTCACGCTCCAGGACTTCCTGAATGATCGCCGAGGCGTCGGGGTCCTCGCGTTCGACGAGCCGTGGTCCACGATGAACCACCGTTACCTTGCTGCCGAACCGGCGGTAGATCTGGGCGAATTCCAGTCCGACATAACTGCCGCCGATGACGATGAGATGTTCTGGGATCTCGTCGTACTCGATGAGTGAGCTATTGGTGAGCAGCGGAACGTCGTCGACGCCGGGCCAATCGGGAACCACGGCCCGGCCACCGACGTTCAGGAAGATTCTCTCGGCAGAGATGATCTCGTCTCCCACGGCGAGCTCCGTGGGAGATATGAAGCGTGCGTGCTCGTGGTAGATCGTGCAGCCAAGGTCCTTGAGCCATTTCTGGCCACCGTTGCGCGACGGGAGGATCACCGAATCCTTGCGTTCCCGTACGCGAGCCATATCCATGCTCACCGAGCCGTCGAGGACGACTCCCCACCGGGCCGCATCGCGTGCCATATGGGCGGCGTGCGCGCTGGCGACCAGCGCCTTGGTGGGGCGACAGCCGGTGTTGACGCAGGTGCCGCCGAACAGATGTCGCTCCACGATGGCCACCGTCATCCCCGCACCGCGCAATCGGGCGGCCAGGGAGGGACCGGCCTGGCCGGCGCCCACGACGACGGCATCAAAGTTGGTGCTCACGTGGCGAGCACCAGGGTGATCGCCACGGCCGCCGCGACGGTGACGACGTCCTCGGTGAGCGCGGCGGGCAGATCCTTACCGAAGGCCCCTGCCAGCTTGCCCCGCGCCCATGCCCCGCCGAGCGTGCCGATCACCGCACCCACCGCGCCGAGTAGAAGGCCGATAATGAGTCCGGGGGAGGTCCCGCCGGCCAGAGTGCCGAACACCGCCCCGTAGAAGGCGCCGAGCACCACGCGTGCCGCGAACGCGGGTGGCGCCTTACGGCTCGGTGTCTTGGGCAGTTTGTCGTTGACGATCTCGCCCACGGCCAGCACCGTGGTGATGATGGCGACGATCAGACTGGCCAAAAATGATGCCCAGGTACCTTCCACCAGAAGGCATTTGGCGAAGGCCGCCCAACTCAACACGGCAAGCGGAGTCATCGCGCGCAGACCCGCGACGATTCCGATGAGAAGTGCAGCTACATACAAACCGGTCATGAGTTCTCCCGATGCGGTGGCCGAATCTTGATGCGCTAGAGCGTAGACCCGCGCTGTGTCTTTCGCGTCAGAACAGCGTGGGGTCGTCGAAACCGGGGGTGTGTTCGAGCCTGAGCAGTTCGCGCTTGGTGACGACGCCACCGTAGGCGGAGAAGCCATGCAGGCTGTGATCGGCGGCCAGCACGCGGTGGCAGGGGACGAGCAGTGGAATCGGATTGCGGCCCAACGACTGTCCGACGGCTTGCGCGGCGCCCGGCGCGCCGACGGCTGCTGCCACCTCACCGTAGCTGCGGGTCGTGCCGGGCCCGATGGCCCTGGTTACGGCGTACACCTCGCGATCGAAATCGGTGATGCCGTCCAGATCCAGTTGAACCCACCGCAGATCGTCGTCCTTGCCGGCAAGGACGCGCGTCAGGCCGTCGATCGCTTCGGCGACGAAGGGAGGCGGTACCTGTTCGCTTCCCGCAGGACGTCGGATCCTGGCCAGGGTGGCCGCATCATCGTGCTCGGGCAGCTGCAAGGCGACGATGCCGTTGTCACTCCACGCGATGGCGCAGGTGCCGATGGCGGTGTCGAAGAAGCAGTGGCCGACAGTGCTCACACTGCCCAGTATGGCCGGACCCACCGACAGGTTGCTGCTGCCGGTGGATCCGGCCGTGGGGTGTCGCGAACGTCATTCCAGCGCACGCCGCAGTTCGGCGATCGCGGCGGCCTTCTCCTCTGCGGTGAGATCGGGATCGCTGGCGACGATCTCGATCTTGTGCTCGATGAACGCGCGGTCATCCGCCCCTTCCCGGTGCCGGCGGCTGAGTTCTTCGAACTCCTGGCGCCGATCGGCGATGGGGCCGGTACCGGGAGGGGGAGGCGATCCGTTATCACTCATGATCGGCTGCTCCTGACCGGTCAACTCTTGACCACGAAAGAGTAATTCGGGTCCAGGAACAGTGGTGAGAAACCATGTCCGTCATTGCGTATGGCCGAGTCGGCCGCACGCAGCAGCGCCCATTGTCCCCAGGTGCCGGCGGCATCGCGGCCGACCAGCATGGTGTTGAGGAATCCAAGCCAGCGGGTGTTCGTGTAGCTGTTCTGGAATGTCTCGACGATCGGTCCCCAGCTGCCGACCCAACCGGAGGTCTGTTCGGCGGTAGTGGACTGATAGTCGAAGCGGTACACGAGATCCCAACGGTTCGCCGCACGGTTGTGGAGCAGTACTTCGTTGCGCCACCGGTTCGGCGCGATTTCGAAGGACTGATTCCACACGAGCAGTGTCTGCAGGCCCCAGCCGTGTGACGAGGTGCTGCGCAGGTACGACGTCAGATTCGCGAACGGGATGTCGGTCTGCCAGTGATCTGAGCGCGCCCAGTCGAAGACCTTGAATCGGGCGATGTCCTGCGCGTGGTACGACACGAACGCCTCGACACCCTTTTGTGCTCGGTTGGTGGCGGTCAGGTACAGGTAGTCGGCCACGTTCCCGCCGGGCTGATGTGGGCAGACGATCTCGTAGTAGAACGAGGTGCCGCGCGCGAAGCGGGTGCGAAAGCTGTTCGTGTAGAACATGCCGTAGCCGACTCCGCCTGGAGGCGGGGTTATTCCGGCGGCGAGTTCGGCGATGTCCGCCACCCCCGCGGCCTCGGCCAGCGTTGCCTCAGCCTCGCGGCGGGTGGCCGCTGAGAGCTTCGGATGTGATTGCAGCACAGCCAGCTTCGATGCGAGGAAGGCTCGTTCTGCGTACGGATCCTTGGCAGTCTCGGTGGTCAGTTTGCGGAACTTGCTGCGTCGATCGGCTACTTCACCGTCCAGGGGAGGAGGCGCGGTGACCTCGGTGTCGAGTGTTGCGGTCATGGTGTGTCCTTCGATTCCAGCCCGATGACGGTCACCGGGTTGGCACCATGCTGTGCGCGTGCGCACCCGCTCGACATGCGTAGCGGGCTACTCCATTCCCGCGCGGATCACCGCGGGTCTGGCTATTGGCCGTTACTTCGGGGTGGCGGCGATATCGTCGCCGGGCGTGTCTGCCGGCGCCCGTGAGGTTTCCGCGCCCCCGGCGATCTCGCTGAGGTCTCCCGCGGCTTCGGCCGGGGTGAGCTTGGCCTTGCGCCACGTGTACGCGACCAGTGCCGCCCAGGCGATGACGATCACCAGGTAGATAGGCGTACGCACCGAGTCGGGAGTGTCGAAGTAGCGCAGCAGTGTGCGGGCGTTGGTCAGCACCAGTACGCCGCCGACTGCGGTGCCGAGCACCACCGAGTTGACGCGCGAGACAAGCCAGGCGGCGATCGGCGCGGCGATCACGCCGCCCAGGGCCAGCCCGGCGATCACGATCAGATTGTTGAAGAACTCAGAGCCGAGCCCGAACAGGAAGCCGATGCTCGCCGAGACGGCGACGATGAACTCCGAGGCGCTTACCGAGCCGATCACCGTGCGGGGAGCGGCCTTTCCGCTCGTAAGTAACGTGCTGGTCGTGATGGGTCCCCAACCACCACCACCGGAGGCGTCGATGAATCCGCCGAACAGGCCCAGCGGGGCCAGGAATCTCGCCGAGAACGGGGTCGTCGGCGCGTAGTTCCCACGCGGCGGGTTGGTGCTGAATCGGTAGATGAGGTACACGCCGATGGCCAGCAAGATCCCTGCCGTGATCGGGGCCGCGGACTCCGTGGACAGCCGTGACAGCACGGTCGCCCCGAGGAACGCGCCGATGCCGCCGGGTATGCCCAATCGCAGCAGGACACGCTTGTCGACATTGCCGAACCGCCAGTGGGAGACACCCGAGGCCAGCGTGGTGGCGACCTCGGCGAAGTGCACGGCCGCACTGGCGTGGGCGGCACCGACACCGGTGAATACCAGCAGCGTCGTCGCCGTCACCCCGAACGCCATACCGAGCGTCCCGTCGACGATCTGGGCGCCAAGACCCACAAGGGTAAAGATGAGAAGTTTGGTCACGGGAGGGGCTCCTGGCGGGTATTTGTACGTCTAGCAGGAGTTTCGACAGTAGAGGTGACAGGTTCCGAATTCGCCAGTTGTTCTTGCCGTGATCGAAACCTGTCACTGGCCTGTCACCCCACTGTGAATACCCGCACGCCCATCCCCGCCAGCGCGGAAGGGGCTTTAGTCGAGGTAGTCCCGCAGCACCTGCGAACGGCTCGGGTGGCGCAGCTTCGACATGGTCTTGGACTCGATCTGCCGGATGCGCTCACGGGTCACTCCGTACACCTGACCGATCTCGTCGAGGGTGCGCGGCTGGCCGTCGGTCAGACCGAACCGCAGACGCACCACGCCGGCCTCACGCTCGGAGAGCGTCTCCAGCACCGACTGCAGCTGATCCTGCAGCAGGGTGAACGACACCGCGTCCACGGCGACCACGGCCTCGGAATCCTCGATGAAGTCGCCGAGCTGCGAATCGCCCTCGTCACCGATGGTCTGGTCCAGCGAGATGGGCTCACGCGCGTACTGCTGGATCTCCAGCACCTTCTCCGGCGTGATGTCCATTTCCTTGGCCAGCTCTTCGGGCGTGGGTTCGCGACCCAGGTCCTGGAGCAGCTCACGCTGAATGCGGCCGAGCTTGTTGATGACCTCGACCATGTGCACCGGGATGCGGATGGTGCGGGCCTGGTCGGCCATCGCGCGGGTGATGGCCTGGCGGATCCACCAGGTGGCATACGTCGAGAACTTGTAACCCTTTGTGTAGTCGAACTTCTCGACCGCGCGGATCAGACCCAGGTTGCCTTCCTGGATGAGGTCCAGGAAGGCCATGCCGCGACCGGTGTAGCGCTTGGCCAGCGACACCACCAGACGCAGGTTGGCCTCCAGCAGGTGGTTCTTGGCGCGATCGCCGTCACGGCAGATCCACGACATGTCGCGGCGCTGGGCGGCCGGAAGCTTCTCGCCCTTTTCGGTCAGCTCGGTGACGATCTGGGTCGCGTACAGACCGGCCTCGATCCGCTTGGCCAGCTCAACTTCCTCTTCGGCGTTGAGCAGGGCCACCTTGCCGATCTGCTTGAGGTAGGCGCGCACCGAGTCCGCGGAGGCGGTGAGCTCGGCATCCTTGCGGGCCTGTCGCAGCGCCTCAGATTCCTCTTCGTCCCAGACGAAATCGCCTGATGCCTTGTCCTTCTCGGAGGGCTCGTCGCTTTCGGCTTCCGCCTCGGGCTCAACAGCAACCTCGGCGAGGTCTGCCTCGATGTCCGGGTCCTCGGCGAGGTCGGGCTCGAGATCCTCACCGGGCTCGATATCGGCGTCCTCGGGGCTGCCCTGCGGTTCGAGAGCGGGATCGATCGCCTTACCGGCGGCCTTCTTGGCCGGTGCCTTCTTGGCGGGGGCCGCCTTCTTGGCAGGGGCCTTGGTCGCGGCCTTCTTGGCTGGTGCCTTCTTCGCGGGTGCTGCCTTGACGGCGGCCTTCGCGGGTGCCTTCTTGGCCGGCGCCTTCGCGGGTGCTGCCTTGACGGCGGTCGTCTTCGAAGATGCTTCGTCGGCGGCCTGCGTTACCGGAGCTGCTTTCGTGGCTGCCACGTACGCCCTTTCCTGGCTACTTCTTCGACGCGCATGGGCATGCAAAATCGAGAATTTGGCTGTCTGCTTGATGTTCGTCGCTGCCGGGGAGCACCTGCGTGGCCCTGCGTGCGGCTATCTGCTTGCCATTGTAACGACAACAGCGCAGAACCTGTGAAAAAGCTAAGGTGAAACGCCAGCGTGTGCGGCCATCGCCGCGCCGACGATTCCCGCTGTGTTCTGCAGTGCAGCGGCCACCACCGGGGTTCTATTCGTCAGCAGCGGCACCCACTTGTCGGCCTTGCGGCTGATGCCTCCGCCCACGATGAACAGATCGGGCCACAGCGCGTTCTCCACCGCCTCCAATACCTTGGTGACCTCGGGAGCCCACTGCTTGTAGCTCCAATCGTTCTTTTCCTTCACCGACGACGCCGCACGATGCTCGGCCTCCATGCCGTCGACCTCGATATGTCCGAACTCGGTGTTGGGCAACAGGATTCCGTTATGAAGGACGGCGGAACCGATCCCGGTTCCGAACGTCAGGAGGACGACCAGGCCGGACTGATCCTTGCCCGCTCCGTACCGGTCCTCGGCCATTCCGGCGGCATCGGCGTCATTGAGCACGGTGACGGTTTGGCCGTTCAATTCGGCGCTGATGATGTCGTGGACGTTGACGCCCAACCACGATTTGTCGACGTTCGCGGCGGTACGCGCCTCGCCATGCACGATCACGCCCGGGTAGGTCACGCCAACGGGCCCTGTCCAGGAGAAATCACGCACGACTGTGGCGATGGTCTCGGCGACGGCCGTCGGCGTGGCGGGCTGGGGAGTGGGGTACTTGACCCGTTCGCCGATCATCTCGCCGGTAGTCAGATCCACGATCGCGCCCTTGATGCCGCTGCCGCCGACATCGATGCCGAACCCTTGCTGCGCGGTCTCGCCTGCTTGCGTCGCAGGTGCGGACGGTCCGGATTCGGTGGCGGTCATCGGCGCTCCTTGGCCCTGGGTCTAGATGGCTGCCGAACACGGTCGAACACAGCCGGAACAGACTGAATGCGAGTGACACCCTAATGCCCCGGGGGACGCCGCGCGTGACGCTCATGGCTGTGCTGCGATAGACGCGTGGGAATCGATCCGGGAGCGTTGCGTTCGGTAGCGGTAAGGCTGGCGTCCGAGGCCGCCGAATTCGTACGGCATCGTCGCGGGACCGTCGATTGGGCGGCCTCCGTGCGGACCAAGACTTCCGAGACAGACCCGGTGACTCTCGTCGATACCGAATGTGAACGGCTGCTGCGCCGTCGGCTGTCGGCGTTGCGCCCCGGGGACGCGATCCTGGGCGAGGAGGACGGAGTCACCGGAGGGGGCGCGAGCGGCTCATCGCACGTGCGCTGGGTGATCGATCCGATCGACGGCACGGTCAACTTCGTCTACGGCATTCCCGCGTATGCCGTGTCAGTGGCCGCTCAGGTGGACGGGATATCGGTGGCGGCGGCGGTAGCCGACGTCGCGGCCGACCGCGTCTTCTCGGCGGCCTCAGGCCTTGGCGCGACCGTGCGTGAGGCCAATGGCCTGCAGTGGCCCTTGGTGTGCAATCCAGTGCGGGAGGCGCGGCTGGCCCTGGTGGCTACGGGCTTCGCGTATTCGACGGTGCGGCGAGAACGTCAGGCTCAACTGATCGCGCAGCTCTTGCCCAGGGTGCGTGACGTGCGCCGGATCGGATCGGCGGCGCTGGATCTGTGTGCGGTGGCGGAGGGGCGCGTTGATGCCCAGTACGAGCACGGACTGGGGCCGTGGGACTGGGCCGCCGGTGTTCTCATCGCACGTGAGGCCGGTGCGGTGCTCGTGCTGCCCGACGCGGACGCCCGGAGCGCCGCCGGCACCCTCATCGCGGCCATGGCGCCCGGGATCGCCGAGGAATTCGGGCAGCTCTTGACCGATATCGGCGCGATGGCGCCGATTCCCGGCTAACAGGTGCTCTGCCGCGCCTTGAGGATGAGATCAGAGTTGGCCTGGTTACCGGATTTGAGGCTGTTGAGCGCCGAGGTCACCGCGTTACCGGCAGCGAGTTCGGTGAACTCGCTGCCCAGCGCCAGATCCACCGAATCGTCGGATCGCTTGTCCTCGACGAACTCGACACACGGCGCGACCAGCGAGAGCGTCAGGGCGTTGGCGTATCCGGATTCCCCGAAACGAATCTGTCCGACGCAGTTCAGCCGCGATCCGCTGGGGTAGAAGGGGTCGTTATCGGCGGTCGGTGAGGGGAATCCCAGATCGCGCAGCGCGGTGGATACATCCCCGGCCTGACCGGCCTGGCCGTTGGCATTGAGGACACGTGCCTTGACGTTGTTGAGCGTCGCCGGCGTGGTTCCCGACAACGAGGAGCGTGACACCGGCTTACCGATGGTCCCGGACCCGGGCTCGGTCTGCTGAGCGGGCGGGTTGCATGCCGTCGCCTCCTTGACCGGTGCTTCCTGGGTGAGCGCCGACGCCCAGACGAATACCGTGACGATCAGGAGCGCTATCCCCACGCATAGCGCTGGCAAATAGTTCCTGCGGCGGAACGGGCGCCCGTACTTGTCTACCGAGGTGCCCTCGGTGATGTCTGCGACCACGGATGGCACTCTAGGCCAGCTGACTTCCAGGCGACAGACGGCGAAATAGACGGGGTGTCCACTGCCCTGTGATGCAAATCACACAAAGAACCGACGGGATCCGGGCACTAATAGTTTGTGGTGTCCGTTTCAGCCTGGTACAAAGCCTTGCTGCGCCTAATGCAGAAGCTTGAAGACGAGATGGTGATAAGGGGATGGACGCATGGCTACCGACTACGACGCTCCGAGGCGATCAGACGCCGACGATGTGTCAGAGGACTCGTTAGAGGAGCTCAAGGCTCGTCGTAACGAAGCACAGTCGGCGGTGGTCGATGTCGATGAGGCGGAAACCGCCGAATCGTTCGAGCTACCAGGTGCCGACCTGTCCGGCGAGGAACTTTCGGTCCGGGTCATCCCGAAGCAGGCTGACGAGTTCACCTGTTCGAGTTGCTTCCTGGTGCACCACCGCAGCCGGCTGGCCAGTGAGAAGAATGGCCAGCTGATCTGCACCGACTGCGCGGCCTGAGAGTCGGAGCTAGTCGCGGCACAGCCGCGTACTAGCTCCGTAGGGCAGCCAGCACCCGATCGGGGTGACGGCTGCTCACCAGCCAGTACGGCGTCGGATCTTCCGGGTCGTCGAGTACCACCAGGACTAGCGGGCCGATCCATGCCCGGTGCACGACGAAGGCTGCCGGATCGAGCTGACGGCCGAGCGCCGAGCTCTTCGCGGTGGCGGGAATGGCCGCAGACTTAGCGATCACACTGACCGGCAGATGCGCTGATCCCGCGCGCAGTTCGGCGGCGCCGTCCGCTCCGGCAACAACCTCTACGCGGATCCTGCTGAACCACAACAGGACTCCCGCGACAATCGCGAACAGGATTGGGTACGGCACCCAGCTGGGCAGCTGGCGCATGCTCTGATTGATTTCCAGCCCGAGCAGGGTTGCCGCACCCAAGCCGGGCAGGGTCCACCACCACGGAACCCACAGCCGCTCGGCGTAGCGGATATCGGTCGTGTTGTTGGGGGAGGCCGTCACGCGGCCAAGGGTAGTCTGGGCGATCGTGCCCACACCTACGAGATTGGCGATCGTTCGCCTCGATCGAGAGCTCCCCCTGCCGTCGCGCGCACATGCCGACGATGCGGGGGTCGATCTCTACAGTGCCGAGGACGTCGTGATCGAGCCTGGGCGCCGGGCTTTGGTGGGTACCGGTATCGCCGTGGCCATCCCCACCGGGATGGTTGGGTTGGTGCATCCGCGCTCGGGCCTGGCTGCGCGCGTGGGCCTTTCGATCGTCAACAGTCCTGGCACGATCGACGCCGGGTATCGTGGCGAGGTGAAGCTCAGCCTCATCAATGTGGACCCGGAGACCCCGATCGTCATCGCCCGTGGTGACCGGATCGCGCAGTTGTTGGTTCAGCAGGTTGAGTTGCCTGAGCTGGTTGAAGTGGATTCCTTTGACGAGGCCGGTCTGGCCGTGACCACCCGCGGTGTGGGCGGGCACGGATCCAGCGGCGGACATGCGAGTTTGTGATGGCTTTACACCGAAGTGGCGGTCTTAACGACCTGGACGATGCTGACGATGCGGCGGCTTCAGGCTCGGGCGAAACATTCGACGGCCCATACGAAGTCGAGGACTTCGACAGTGCCGAAGATGCCGGAATCGGGCGCCTGGACCTGGGTTCGGTACTCATCCCGGTGCCAGAGGCCGGACAGATTCAGGTCGAGTTGACCGCCTCGGGTGCCCCCGGTGCGGTCTTCGTGCTGACACCCAACGGGCGTTACTCGGTAGCTGCCTACGCCGCGCCGAAATCTGCCGGACTGTGGCGCGAGATCGCGGGTGAGCTGGCCGAATCGCTGCGCAAGGAAGCAGCGGAGGTCTCCATCACCGACGGTCCGTGGGGCCGCGAGGTGGTGGGAGTCGCCGACGGGGGCTCAGTGCGCTTCATCGGGGTTGACGGCTACCGGTGGATGATCCGGTGCGTGCTGCAGGGGCCCGCCGAGACTTTCGACGCACTGGCGCAGGAGGCGCGCGACGCGGTGGCCGATACGGTCGTTCGCCGCGATGACAGCCCGTACCCGGTGCGTACCCCGCTGCCGGTCGCACTGCCGGAACCGATGCTGGAGCAGCTGCAGGCGGCTCAGGCGCAGGCGATGGCTCAGGCAGAAGCCGAGGCGGTGGCTCAAGAACCCGCCCCGCAGGACGACCCAACGCCCGTCGCCCGCCGCAGTGTCTCCGGGTCAGCGATGCAGCAGCTGCGGTCCACGATCACCGGCGGCTAGATCCGGCGGACGAGCACGGGCCTGGGGTTTAGTCGGGATCGAACCGGAACACCGACAGCGTTCCGGCCAGGGCTTCGAACTCATCTGGGGTTCCGTGACGGACCAAACCGGCGTTTTTTGCGAACCGCACGCCCACCGGAACCTTCAGCGCAAATTCCCGCAGTGCCCGCCGCGCCGCCTCGGGCGGCACGCTGATGATCTTGACGTGCTGGACATGGTTTCGCCGGGTGAGAGTTCCGAAACCGGCCGCGGCGGCGTTGCGTGGCCAATCTGAGCCCGGGTAGCCGCCCACGGCATAGAGCTGACCGTCCATCTCGAACGGTGTGATCGGCGTGGGGCGGGGATGCCCGGTCTTTCTGCCGGGGACTGTGAGTACCATCGCCGGACCGGTGGGTATGCCGAGGCGGTGAAATGCCCGCACCACCTTGTTCATCGGTGTGAGCCACCGCGGTGGGGTGTTGGCCATGGCAGTCATCCCTTCTGCGATGCGAACTCGGCGCGTGCGAATTCGGCCCGGAATCTGTGAGCCCAGGCCGCGAACGTCTCCGCAGGACGCCCGAGTATCCGGTCCACCTCGTGCGTGACAACCGCGGGCGTGGCCACCGTGGCCGCCTGCATGGCCAGGTACGCGTCGGCGAATTCCGCCGCAAACCCCAGACCGGCGAAGTGCTGACGGACGAGATCGTCGGAGACCTGCAGGTATTGCAACGGCCGACGCAGAACATCCCCGAGCACCGCGACCAGGTCGGCGTTGGTGAACGCCTGCGGACCGGTCAATGGGATGCGATGACCGACGAGGTCGTCCGTGAGCAGGGCATGCGCCGCGACCCCGGAGATGTCGCGGTCCGCGATCGGGGCGGCGGAGGCGGCCGCGTGAGGTCCGCGGACCGCATCGCCGACCTTGAGTTGGCCCGCCCACATCCCGAGAAAATTGGACGCGAAGACGGTCGGACGCAGGCTTACCCATTCCACCCCGGAATCGACGGCGCAGCGTTCGACCTCCTTGTTTCGATCACCGCGGAACCGCGATGGTTGCCGGGAGAAGTCTTCGTCGCAGTTGATCGCCGAGAGTGCGACCAGGCGGGTAACCCCTTCGTGGACAGCGTGATCCACAAAGTCGGAGAGATCTTCGCCGAGTGCCCGGGAATTCAGGAAGACGGCGGTGGCGCCGCTGAGACCGGCTCGGGCCGTCTCGACGGTCTTCACCTGGGGCGAGAAATTCGCGTGCTCAGGGTGGCGGGTGACCGCGCGTACGTCGGCGCCCGCGGCGATGAGTAGGTCCACAAGCGGGCGCCCCACATTGCCTGTTGCGCCGGTGACGAGAATTGTCATGTCGGGTACTCCAATTCGGGAGGTTCGGATGGCTTTGCATGTTTTGGCCACATGAGTACGACGGGGCGCGGGCGCGAAAAGTTACCGGCGCGGGCGGTAACTTTCCGGGCCGCGGAATCGTCGTAGTGACATGAGTTCCTCGTCGACGCACGACGCGCTGGTGGCGGCGGCCTGGCGTGAGCACTATCCGTACCTGGTCAATCTGGCGTATCAAATGCTCGGCGACATCGGGGATGCCGAGGACTGCGCCCAGGAGGCGTTCGTGCGGCTGGCGCGTGCCGATGAGACGGAGATCGACGAGCCGCGTGCCTGGCTATCGGTGGTGACCGGCAGGCTGTGCCTGGACCAGCTGCGTTCGGCACGGACGCGCCGCGAGCAGACCGGCGTCGCATCGGCGGTGGAATCCGCTGCACCGCTGCATATTTCCGGGAGTGCCGATCCCGCGGAGAGAGTCACTCTGGACGACGAGGTGCGTGGCGCCCTGCTCGAGGTGTTGCGCACCTTGAGTCCCGGCGAGCGGGTCGCGTTCGTCTTGCATGACGTGTTCGGAGTCCCGTTCGAGGAGATCGCGTCGACAGTGGGCCGTCCGGTGGGCACGTGCCGGCAGCTTGCCCGACGTGCGCGCACCAGATTCCAGCAGTCCGCGTCGCGCACCGGTGATGTCACCGGCGCCGAGCACCGGCAGCTGATCGAAAAGTTCGTCACCGCGTGCGCCAACGGTGATCTCATCGGGTTGATGGCGGTTCTGGATCCCCGCGTCTGGGGAGTTGGCACCCTCATCGGAGACCCGGCGCCCCCGCCACAGGTCAATCGTGGGCGCACAGATGTCGCGACCAACCTGCTCGTCTATCTCGGTCACGGCGCCACGTTGGTCGGTGGGCCGTTCGGGCAGCCGGTTCTGCTGGCCTTCGCGCAGCGCAGGCTGTTCGCGGTGGTCACCCTGACGGTGCGCGATGGCCTGGTGCTCACGATCGAAGCCACCGCCGACCCCGCGGCCCGCCGTCTGTGACTCAGATGTCGCTCAGCGCACCGACACATGCCCGGCCCAGGCAGGACGGGTCGGCGCCCAGCTGATCGAGGGTGAAGGTGCGCAGTGCCGCGCGCGGCGCCCAGGACGCCCAGTCCTGGGCGACTGTGAGCGGATGTATCGGATCATCGGTGGCCGCCGCCACCGCCAAGGGCACGGTCAGCCCGCGGATATCGTCTGCCGTCGGATTCACGAAGGCCGACACCTCCTGCATGGCACTGGGCAGACCAGGCCACTGGGCAGCCCACGAGCGGGTGAGCTCTGCTCCAAGCCAGGCGGGGCTGCTGGCCTGCATCGCAGCGGTGACCGCTGCCAACCCGTCGGCGCGCAGCGATTCCGCGGTGATCCGCGCGGATACCGAGGCCGGTGAGTTCTCCGGCTTTCCGGTCCACGCGGGCATCGCTGCCAGCACCGCAACCGTCGCCCCGGGATTCCGCAGGGCCCACGTCAGGGCCACGGCGGTGCCGATGGACATTCCGCCCACGACGATCGGGCCACCTAGAGCGGCCCGGTCGAGTGCCCGTAAGTAGCCGTTGACCAGGTCATTCGGTTCTGGACACACCGCGACCAGGGTGGCCCCCGCGCTGCTGAGAGCGGGGCCGAAGGCCCGCATAATGTAGTCGTCATCGGAGCCGGTGCCCGGCATGAGAACAGCCGTGTGGCCATCAAGTTCGGGGGATAGGCCGCTCGCGGCACGACCGTTGATGGGTGTCACGCACCTGATCTTGCCCGGTGTGCGGAACACCCCCAGGGGCCGCCTGGCATCAGGGCGTGCAAAGGTCTACCGTGGCGGTTGCACCGATGAGCCGCTTGCGCCAAGTGACTCCACGAGCGATCACACGATCGGGCATGTTGAGAGGCCAGGACGAGAAGTGGCTACCACAGGCGGTTATCTGCGTCGACTGACTCGTCGGCTGACAGAGGACCTGGAGCAAGTAGACGCCGAGAAGATCGGTGACGACGCCGCCGCCACCGGTGCTCAGCGCGTCATCGATTGTCAGCGCGGCCAAGAGGTCACCATGTGCGGAACGTTGCGCACCGTCGAGACCAATTCCAAGGGTTGCGTGGCAGGCGTGAAGGCCGAGCTGTTCGACGGCACCGACACGGTGATGTTGGTCTGGCTGGGCCAGCGCCGAATCCCCGGTATCGAATCGGGCCGCACTCTTCTGGTGCGCGGTCGACTCGGCAAGCTTGAGAACGGCGGCAAGGTGATTCACAACCCGTACTACGAGATTCAGCGCTAAGTGCCAGAGACCTCATCGCACGAGCCGGACGGCTCGGGCGGCGCGCACGTCGGCTCGGATACCGCGGAGGGCCCGCAGCTGAAGTTCAGCGTGCCCGGCACCAAGCCCGAGGAGCCGGGAAGTTCTCCGCTGCACGAGATGTGGCATCAGGCCGGGGGATGGCAGGGAATCGTCTATTCGTCGATTCCGGTGATCGTTTTCGTCGTCGCGGTCAGCATCTCCTCGTTGATGCCGGCGATCGTCGCTGCCCTGGTGGCGGCGACCCTCGTGTTGGTCTGGCGCCTGGTGCGCCGCGAATCGCTGCAACCGGCAGTCTCCGGGTTCATCAGCGTCGGCATCAGCGCGCTGATCGCCTACCTGTTGGGAGAGGCCAAGGGCTACTTCCTCATTGGGATCTGGGCCAACTTCTTCTGGGGCACGGTGTTTTTGGTATCGGTGATCATCCGCCGACCCATCGTGGGTTACGCATACAGCTGGGCCACCGGCGGCGACATGTCGTGGCGCGGTGACCGGCGTATCCGCACGGCCTTCGATATCGCGACGGTGGCCTGGATAGCGTTGTTCGCCACCAGATTTGTCGTGCAGCAGTGGCTCTACGTCGCAGGCAACACGGCCTGGCTGGGTGGCACGAAGATCGCGATGGGCTGGCCGTTGACCGCTGTCGGCGCGTTGGTCACCCTGCTGGTGATTCGCTACGTGCGCCGCCACACCGACAATGCGGCCGAGGAATCCCCGGCGAGCAGCTAGCCGGCGACTACTGCGGCAGCACCGCGCGGTGCAGCTCGTCCTCGATATCGGCGGTGGCCACCAAGATCAGCTCGTCGCCGCCCTCGAGAGGCTCATCGGGCTGTACCGGGATAACCCGCGATCCGCGCAGAATCGCCACCAGCACCGCGTCGCGGGGGAGATCGAGCTTCCGTACTGGCTTGCCGCCCCAGGGGGTGTCGTCGGGAAGTGTGATCTCTACCAGATTGGCCTGACCGCGCCGGAACTCCATGAGTCGCACCACGTCACCTACGGCGACAGCCTCCTCGACGAGGGATGCCAGCATGCGCGGTGTCGACACCGCGACGTCGACGCCCCAGGCATCGTCGAACAGCCACTCGTTGCGCGGATCGTTTACCCGGGCCACGACACGCGCCACGGCGAACTCGGTCTTGGCGAGCAGGCTCAGCACCAGATTGGCCTTGTCATCACCGGTCGCCGCGATCACCACATCGAAGGTGTGCAGTTCCTCGGCTTCCAACAGGCTGATCTCGCAGGCGTCCCCAAGCCGCCAATGTGCCTCGGGTACGGCCTCTGGATCGATGTGATCGGGATTGCGCTCTAGCAGGGTGACTTCGTGCCGGCTTTCGATGAGCTCGCGTGCGATGGAACGTCCGACGGCGCCGGCGCCGCCGATGGCAACCTTCATCGGGCACCCCCGTGGTCGTCGTCGGCATCCTCGCCGGGCGGCTGCGCGGCGATCGCCATGGCCTCGGCGGCCCGTCCAGACACCGCAGACACGTACACCTCGTCACTGTCCTGGATGACCGTCTTGGCGTCGGGAAGTACACCTGTGCCGAATCGGATGATGAAGGCCGCCCGCGCACCGGTGGCTGTCTCCAGCGCCGTGACGCGCTTGCCTATCCACTCTTCGTGCAGCGCGAGTTCGGTGACGACAACCGAACCGGACGGATCACGCCACTTCGTGGTGTCGCTTTCCCTGGTGAGGGCATGCAGCAGACGATCGGTCGTCCACGGCACGGTGGCGACGGTCGGAATGCCGAGGCGCTCGTAGACGGCGGCACGCTTGGCGTCGTAGATGCGGGCCACGACGCGCTCGACACCGAAGGTCTCGCGGGCCGCCCGGGCCGAGATGATGTTGGAGTTGTCACCGGAGGAGACCGCCGCGAATGCCTGTGCCCGCTCGATCCCGGCCCGTAATAGGACGTCGCGATCAAAACCCATGCCGACGATGCGTTCGCCAGTGAATTCGGGGCTGAGCCGGTTGAACGCGGAGGCCTCCTTGTCGATGATCGCCACCTCATGGCCAATCCTGGCCAGGCCTCCTGCCAGTGCGGCCCCCACGCGCCCGCAGCCCATCACCACTACTCGCACCGGTAGACCCTTCTGGATAGGCGTTCGTCTGAGTACTCACCGCGATACTGAACGCCGCGTCACGGCACCCGACACAGCGATGTCAAGTGAGACCGTACCGCGATTGCTCGCGTGGCCTAATGTTGGCGTTCGTGTCTACGCTTTCCAAGCTGTCGACGGCGGCTCGGCGCCTGGTAATCGGCCGCCCGTTTCGCAGTGACAGCCTTGGCCATACCCTGCTGCCGAAGCGCATCGCGCTACCGGTTTTCGCCTCGGACGCCCTGTCCTCGGTGGCATACGCGCCCGAGGAAATCTTCCTGGTGCTCTCGGTCGCGGGCATGTCCGCCTATGCGTTGACGCCGTGGATCGGTCTTGCGGTCGCCGCGGTCATGATGGTCGTGGTCGCGAGTTACCGGCAGAACGTGCACGCCTATCCGTCCGGTGGCGGCGACTATGAGGTCGTCACCACCAATCTCGGGCCTACCGCGGGCCTGACGGTCGGCAGTGCCCTGCTGGTGGATTACGTGTTGACCGTTGCCGTTTCCATGTCCTCGGCGATGTCGAACATCGGCTCGGCCATTCCGCTTGTCGCGCAGCACAAGGTCACCTTCGCGGTGGTCGCCATTGTGATCCTGATGTCGATGAATCTGCGCGGAGTCCGCGAATCCGGCGCCGCGTTCGCGATTCCCACATACGCGTTCATGGTCAGCATGTACCTCATGCTGGGCTGGGGGCTGTTCCAGATCTACGTACTCGGTACTCCGCTGAAGGCGGAGTCGGCCTCCTTTGAGATGCATGGTGAGGGCGACGGCATCCTGGGCTTCGCGCTGGTGTTCCTTGTCGCGCGGGCTTTCTCGTCGGGGTGCGCGGCGTTGACGGGGGTGGAAGCCATCAGCAATGGCGTGCCTGCCTTCCGGAAGCCCAAGTCACGCAACGCGGCCACTACATTGTTGCTCCTCGGCGGCATCGCCATCACCCTCTTCATGGGGATCATCCTGCTGGCCGAGCGCACCGGCGCCAAGATCGCCGAGGACCCCGCCACGCAACTGGTGGGTGCTCCCGCCAACTATCACCAGAAGACCCTGGTCGCGCAGCTGGCCGAGGCGGTGTTCGGTGACTTCCGGATCGGCTTCCTGTTCATCACCGTGGTGACGGCGCTCATCTTGGTGCTGGCCGCGAACACCGCGTTCAACGGTTTCCCGGTGCTCGGATCGATTCTGGCGCAGGACCGTTATCTGCCGCGCCAGCTGCATACGCGCGGCGATCGGCTGGCGTTCTCCAACGGCATCATCTTCTTGTCGGCCGTCGCGATCCTGTTCGTGGTGGCGTTCAAGGCCGAGGTGACCGCGCTTATCCAGCTATACATCGTCGGTGTCTTCGTGTCGTTCACGCTCAGCCAGATCGGCATGGTGCGGCACTGGACTCGGTTGCTCAAGACCGAAACCGATCCGGCAGTGCGCGGCAAGATGATGCGTTCTCGCGTGATCAACACCATCGGCTTCATCATGACCGGCGCGGTGCTGCTCGTCGTCTTGGTCACCAAATTCCTTGCCGGAGCGTGGATCGCGATCTTAGCAATGGGCCTGCTGTTCGTGCTCATGAAGATGATCCACAAGCACTACAACACGGTGGCCCGCGAGCTGGACAACCACGAGGGAGAGGTGGTGCTGCCCAGCCGTACCCATGCCGTCGTCCTTGTGTCGAAGGTGCATCAGCCCACACTGCGCGCCCTTGCCTATGCCCGTGCCACCCGTCCCGATGTCCTGGAGGCCATCACCGTCAGCGTTGACGATCGGGACACTCGGGAGCTCGTCAGGGACTGGGAGACAAGCGATCTCAGCACCCCACTGAAGGTGATCGCCTCCCCGTATCGCGAAATCACCCGGCCGATCCTCGACTACGTCAAGCGCATCAGTAAAGAAGCGCCGCGCACGGTCGTCTGCATCTTCATTCCCGAGTATGTGGTGGGACATTGGTGGGAACAGGTGCTGCACAACCAGAGTGCGCTGCGCCTCAAGGGGCGTCTGCTGTTTGTACCCAACGTCATGGTCACATCCGTTCCGTGGCAGCTTGACTCGTCCGAACGTCGCCGGGAGCTCGACGAACAGTCCGCGCCAGGAGACTCACGGCGGGGGTTCGATTCCTAGATGGCAATCGGCGAAATCCTGGAGGTCCAGACCGGCGGGCCTGCCAACGGGGGCAGCGTGGTGGCCCGGCACGACGGGCGCGTCATTTTCGTCAGATACGCGTTACCGGGCGAGCGGGTGCGTGTGCAGATCACCGACGACCGGCAAGCCAGCTTCTGGCACGGCGCCGCCATCGAGGTCCTCGACCCGTCACCGCACCGCATTGATCCGATATGTCCCATCGCGCACGGTAGCGGCGAATCTGGTTGCTGTGACCTGTCTTTCGCCGACCCCACGTATCTGCGCGAACTCAAGGGTGATGTGGTGAGCCAGCAGTTGGCGCGGCTTGGCAAGTACGAGTGGCAGGGTGTGGCCGAACAGGTCGGAGCCGGAGATTCCACGGGGTGGCGGACTCGGGTGCGTTTGGATGTGAATGCTCTGGGCCAACCGGGCTTTCACCGATATCACAGCGATGAGCTGGTGACCGACCTGCGCTGCGCTCAGGTGGTGCCGGGATTGCTCGATGGGCTGGACGAACCCGATCTCGGTTCCGAGGGTCCGCTGCACGCCGTGCTGGATGATCAGGGGCGCCGGCACGTGTTGCGCGGGCGTTCGGTTGTCGAAGGCGAGGACGTCGCGGTTCAGAAGGTGGGGGACCGGCACTGGTTGGTGCCGGTTACGGCCTTCTGGCAAGCGCATCGTGACGCGGCGCAAACGTACAGCCGGCTGGTCTCCGAATGGGCGGAGCTGGAGCCGGGGATGACTGCCTGGGACTTGTACGGCGGTGTCGGGGTTTTCGCGGCGGTGCTGGGGGA